>JAUVDF010000173.1 GCA_030595455.1 Fidelibacterota bacterium
CATTAAATGGAGGAAATCACCGGTCTTGACGAAAGGAGCGATATCTTCAAACTCCTCAATAGCTCCGGCAAAGAGATCTTTGGCAACCCGGGTGAGATCTTCCTTGAGATCTTCCATCTCCTGCCGCTGTCTTTTAACCAGTGCCAGCTCTTCGGTGATCCCATCAAGTGAAGATTGGATCTGAGCTAACTGTTTTGATAGATCAGTTTCACTCATGTCAGGCCCGCTTTCCTGCCATCAACATTTGTGATTCGATGGGAAGCTCAGCCCCTTTCAATAGCAGATTCCAATACATCCAACGGAACATCATTTTTCCATAATGGTTCATACGGGTTTCTTCAAGCAGTGAAAATGGACCGACACCAGGTAAAGGAAATTTTCCTGGCAATGGTTCAGTATCATAATTGAAATCGATAAGGATCCCTTTGCCAAATCCGGATTCAATATAGCAGTTGGCATGTCCATCAAATTTGCCTCGGAGTGGTCTGCCATCGATAAAGCTGATGATATTGTCCTGAAGGATATCAGCCTGGAAGTGGGCTACTGAACCGGCCTTTGAACTGGGTAAGTTGGTGGCATCGCCAATGACAAAAATATTCTCATGGGCATCTGACTGTAGGGTCGCATGATTAGTTGGAATAAAATTTAGTTCATCACCCAGACCAGAACGTTCGATCAGCTCATCACCCATATTGGTGGGGATTGTGATCAGTAAATCATAGTCAATAGTTGACTCATCCCAGGCTACCAGTTTATTGTTTTCCCAATCCACACGAGCCGTGCTAAAATCAGGAGTTAAACTGATATTTTTTTTGTCTAGAAAATCGCCAAAAACTTTAGAGGCTTTTGGTTTGGTGAAGGCACCAGGCAGTGGAGTTACAAACTCGATATCAACTTTATCCCTGATACCTTGCTCTGTGAACCACCAGTCGGCCAGAAAAACGAATTCTAAGGGGGCTACGGGGCATTTTATGGGCATCTCGACGATATTGAGGACCAACTTACCACCTTCCCAATATTTTAAGTGCTGTTGCAGGGCAGTGGCGCCTTCAATGGTGTAGAAATCAAAGATATTCTTATGCCAAGCTTTGTCCTGCATACCTTCAGTCTCGCCGGGCTTGATCTTACTCCCAGTGGCAATAATGAGAATATCGTATGGCAGAACTTTACCACGATCCAGCAGCACCTGATTCTTTCCAGCTTCGATCATTTCTATTTTTGAAAAAATGACCTCTACACCAGGTGGAAAAAAATCACGTTTGGGCTTAATGACATCACGTTTATTGTAGATGCCAAAGGGGATAAAAAGAAACCCTGGCTGATAATAGTGGGTTTCATACTGATCAACGATGGTGATATGCCATTCATCTTTATCTAAAATGGCTTCCATCTTATTTAACATCATAGTGCCGGCAGTTCCAGCACCCAAAATGAGAAGTTTTTTCATACTTAAATGACTCCCTGATTATTGGCCACACGAGCGTGTGTTAGATTTTTACAGCTTAAGAATATTGCTGAATTATAGTGATTTAGGTTTCCCGTTTTCATATTTAAAACACTGGCCTTCATACGGCTTCTATATACAACAAATGCCATGCCAAATAGTTGCACTTAGCACAAGTATTGCGAGTTGTTGGGGATGTGGTGTAGATTGAAAAACCCCAGCTAATCGTTGGATTAGCTGGGGTTTTGTTTGGGCTAATACAAACTCATTAAGTTTATGTCAGCGGACTGTGAAAAGAAATCTACTCGACTAAGGTAATAGCCTCATCAAGTAGTGTGGTTGTGTATAGTGGGTTATGGACACCAAGACTTCTGTCTTCTGTTATAACCACATAGTTCCACCAAGCTTGAAATTCAGCTGCAGTATAGGTGCCACCATGTAAATGACCGGCACTGTCAATAATACCTACAGTTTCAAGATAGCCACCAAGTGTTACTAATTTGGCTGCTACAGAGGTTTGTCCACCAAAAGTGTCAAAATCGACTGCACTACTGTGACACACTTGACATGCTTCAACTGTGGGCCAGAACGTGTGACCGCCTTCAGCATTTACACCGTCTCCAACAGCTTCTGTCATATGACAACCGACACAACCTGCTGCAAGATGTTGAGTGTTTGCTGTTCCAGTTGAGGTAGCACCAAGGTTACCAAGCAAGATATTGGATTGTGGTCCGTGATGAGGACCATCATGGCCACCGACTTCTACAGAATCAGCACTGCCGTCCCAATAATCCGCGGAGCCTCTACGTGCTTGGTGACAGGCAACACAGAGGTTATTATTCTCTCCAGCATCAAGGGTAACTGTCGCATCAAAGGTTGCCGCGGCAGCAGCAGTTATGCGAAGGGCGTAATCGGTTGAGTCAAAAGTTGCATGTAAACCATGGCAGGTACCACAGCTCCATGCTTCGGGAACCGTAACATTAGTGGCGACTTCCCCAGTTGTTACCCATTCAATAAATCCGTTACCGGAATGACAACGAGCACAACCACCACCATAGTAGTCAGCATAATTGATCCACTCACCAACACCATGTTGAGAGCGTGCCATCTCAATCTGATTATCAACGATATTGGCTTCACTATGACAAACCAGGCAGGTAACATTTCCATCTGCCCCATCAGCTCCGTTGACCCCGGCCGCTCCGTCCAATCCATCTGTACCAGCTGGCCCTTCGCAGGCAACCGTGAACAGTAGTACTAGGGCTATCACAATTATTGGCAGAAAATTAATACTTCTAGGCATTTCCCCCTCCTTACTAGTTACTATTAATATTTGATACTATTAAATATTGCAATAATGATACCAAATAGATTAGGAAAGGACAAGGGTTGTAAGGGGCAGTATATTAGTAATGCAGTTGTATGCTATAGCCTTAAATGGTAAAAGGTGCTCTAAGTGTTGGAGAGTAGGCTATTAAGTGATTAGTGGAAAATATGACAGAATAGCACATGAATTCGTGCTAGTGAATTCGTAATATTAAAAAGTTGTGAATTGTAATGGTTTCTAGTGAATATATTTAACAGGAACAAGCAAAAATATTCTCAAATCTGGAAATATTCACTGGAGTACTCCATAAGGGTGGAGTGTTAAAGGCCATAAGCATCGAGCCTGAATAATGATCCATAGGTTTCGACCAGATGATCAATCGCTGCTTGCTCAGTCTCGGGGATTTGCTCAAGCAACATTGGTAGGCTCTCCAACCATTTATGTTCCTTTTTGTCCATGTTAAGTGCCTGCGACTCAACAGCCAGCATGATTGACTCATAGGCAGCCAGAACAGCTGCTTTGGTTTGTAGATAACCATTCTTCTGCTGAATAATCGCTCGGGCAATCTTGATTACAGTCTCAGGTTCCAGGATAT
>JAUVDF010000218.1 GCA_030595455.1 Fidelibacterota bacterium
CTGAATATACTCTGTAAAAATGGGTTAAAACCCATTTTTACAACTCATTTAGGGGATATTTCAACCCCGGGTTAAAACCCGGGGCTATTGATAGATATTGGTAGTTTACGCAGTTGCTGTAGCAGGTTCGTGCTTTTTCTCTTTAGCTGGTTCCAAGGCGAGTTCAATCACATCACAGATTTCATCCACAAACTTGAATTCCATCTCTTTTTTTACACGATCAGGCAGGTCTACCAGATCGGCTTCATTCTTTTTGGGTAAGATAACAGTGGTTAAACCGGCACGATTAGCTGCCATGACCTTCTCACGAATGCCCCCAATCGGTAATACAGCACCACGTAGAGTGATCTCTCCGGTCATACCCAGATTGCTTTTCACCAGACGCTCTGTCAGTAGCGAGATCATGGCAGTAAACAAAGTGATACCTGCTGAAGGTCCATCTTTAGGAACCGCACCAGCTGGGATGTGGACATGGATATCATATTTTTTATAGAAGTCCGGATCAATATTAAACCGCTCCGCATTGGATCGAATATAGGAGTAAACAGCCTGGGCCGATTCTTTCATCACATCACCCAGTTTACCAGTTAGTTTGAGTCCACCCTTGCCTTCCATCTTCATGGCTTCAATAAACAAAATATCGCCACCAACTGCGGTATAGGCCAAACCGATAACAATCCCATAATTGGACATACGTTCTGCGATCTCGCTATGGCGTTTTGGTGGTCCCAACAATTTGGTGATACTGCTTTTGGTAATCCTCCTGGGCTTTTCATTCCCCTCAGCACGCTCTCTAGCGACTTTACGGCAAACATTGGCAATCTGACGTTCCAGATTTCGTACACCAGCTTCATAAGTATAGCGGCTAATGATCTCAGCAATTGCTGTATCCATAAAAGTTATCTGTTCCTCAGCCAAAGCATGCTCTGTGACCTGTTTCGGTATGAGATATGATTTAGCAATATGAATTTTTTCTTCCTCGATATAGCCTGGGAAATCAATTATCTCCATACGATCACGCAGTGGTCCCGGAATGGGATCCAGCCAGTTAGCTGTGGCGATAAACATGACCTTGGACAAATCAAAGGTTACTTCCAGATAATGGTCACTAAAGGAATGGTTCTGCTCAGGATCAAGGACTTCCAGCAGGGCAGAACTAGGATCGCCTCGAAAATCAGTTCCCAGTTTATCGACCTCATCCAACATGAAAACCGGATTCCTGGTTTTAGCTTTTTTCAGCCCCTGAATAATACGTCCAGGTAAGGCTCCAATGTAAGTTCGTCTATGACCTCTAATCTCTGCTTCATCACGGACACCACCGAGTGAGATACGGACAAATTCACGTCCCAGGGCATCTGCAATCGATTTACCCAGAGATGTTTTACCAGTACCGGGAGGTCCCTGAAAACATAAAATTGGTCCTTTGATAGGCGCATCCGGACTCTGTTCCATCTTAAGCTTGCGGACAGCTAGAAATTCCAGGACCCGGTTTTTGACCCGTTTTAGACCATAGTGATCACGATCCAGAATATTCAAGGCTTCCTGAACATCTACCCGATCCTCAGTTTCCTTACTCCAGGGCAGTTCAACCAGCCAATCAAGATAGGTTCGGGAAACTGTGTATTCAGGTGATGAGGGAGGGATGCGTTGTAGACGATCTATTTCTTTGCTGGCCACCTTGAAAGCTTCTTCAGGCATACCGGCAGACTGGACTTTTTCTTCTAACTCTTTGATCTCCAGAGTCTGGTCATCTTCTCCAAGTTCCTTTTTGATCGCTTTCATCTGCTCACGTAAGAAATATTCACGCTGACTTTTGGAGATCTCTTCCTGGACTTCAGTCTGAATCTTCTCACCTATTTCCTGGCGCTGAATCTCTCTGTTGATCAGTACGGTCGCCTTTTTGAGACGCTCATCGACATCCATTTCTTCCAGAATGTCCTGCTTTTCGGCGTTGGAAAGCTGCATCATGGAAATAGCCCGGTCAACCAGGCGTGCAGGGTGCTGAATATGGGAAAGTAAAGAAATATGCTCCTGAGTTATGTACTCAGCCACTTTTGAAAGCTCACTGAAGAGTGTACGAATATTTGCGGACAAGGCATCGGTCTCCAGGTCAGCATCATAGACTTCCTCAACAGCCTCAATGGTGGCCTTAAAATATGGTTCAGTTTGAGAATAGTCTTTGATCAGGACTCGTTCCCCACCCTGGACGATAGCACTCTGACTACCATCTGGCATATCTAATATTTTCATCACGGAAGCAATGGTACCTATGGAAAACAGATCGCCAACTTCTGGATTTTCAACTGAGCCCTCGCGTTGGGCAACCACTACAATGGTCTTTTTCCCAGAGGGGAGTTCTCTTAATAGTTTTAAAGAACGTTCTCTACCGATATACAGCGGGATCACCTGTTGCGGAAAAAGTACCGTATTTCTCAGGGGCATAATCGGTAAAGCAGTTGCTGGTATAGTATCTGACATTTTGCGTCTCCGAGCTAAATTCTATATTTAAATTGATTCATAGTTTTGAGTTTCTTCGATCCGTTTTGTTTGAAAATACTTGAGAACTTT
>JAUVDF010000082.1 GCA_030595455.1 Fidelibacterota bacterium
ATCGTAGAATTTTTCAGTTCGCTTTTTCATTTCTCTCTCTCCCTAAACTTCTTCTATAGGTTTTGTTTTCATTTTTCAAAGGGCACGAAGATAATTCTGAAACTCAGGATTCATAGTTGAAAGGATTTTGAGGACGCTTTCGATCCATTTAGTGTGCTGAAGACGATTTATGGTGGTGGTTTAGTCCGGATCAAGATTCTTCGCTAGCGCTCAAGGCTACGCTTTCAGCTACGCCCTGGCAGGCAGAATGACTATAAAATATGTATGGCAATGAATCAGATTAGAAGGAGGGCCCGGCAACTATATGCGTGTAGTTACCGGGCATTTAACAATAACTTTTATACTTTGGGAAGTCCTTCAGTGGCAGAAATTCCTTTTTGCAGATCCTCATCTGTTGGACGATAATCTTGAAGTTTGCCATCGAAATAGGCATCATAGGCAGTCATATCAAAGTGTCCATGACCACTCAGATTAAACAGAATGACCTTTTCTTCGCCAGCTTCTCTGGCTTCAACGGCTGCATTAACTGCCGCTTTTATGGCGTGAGCTGACTCAGGTGCAGGAATAATACCTTCTGTTCTGGCAAACAGAGCCGCTGCATCAAAGACTTCAACCTGGTCATAAGCGTAAGCATCAACCAAGCCCTCTCTCACCACATGGGAGATCAGCGGAGCCATACCATGGTAGCGCAAACCACCGGCATGAATCCCGGGAGGCATAAAGGTATGTCCCAGAGTATACATGGTTACCAAAGGCGTCATTTGGGCAGTATCGCCAAAGTCATAAGCAAATTTGCCACGGGTCAATGTGGGGCAAGCAGTCGGTTCAATTGCGCGGAAATCGATATCAGCACCATTAATCTTATCACGAAGGTAGGGAAATGCCAGACCGGCAAAGTTACTACCTCCACCAACACAGCCGATTATGATATCTGGACTATCTCCAGCAATCTCCATCTGCTTTTTAGTTTCCAGCCCAATAACCGTCTGGTGTAGCAGTACATGGTTCAAAACACTACCAAGCGCGTATTTTGTGTCATCACGTTTAACTGCATCTTCAATCGCTTCGGAAATAGCAATTCCCAGTGAGCCTGTATTATCAGGATCTTCAGCCAGCACTTTGCGGCCAAACTCAGTGTCAGTACTTGGGCTTGGTACAATCTCAGCTCCCCAGCTTTTCATCATGGATCGGCGGTAGGGCTTTTGGATAAAACTGACTTTTACCATATAAACTTTTACTTCCAGATCAAACATCTGTCCAGCCAGGGCCAATGAACTCCCCCACTGCCCGGCACCGGTTTCAGTGGAAAGCCGCTTTACGCCCTCTTGCTTGTTGTAATAGGCCTGAGGAATGGCAGTATTAGGTTTGTGACTTCCTGCCGGACTAACCCCTTCATATTTGAAATAAATCTTGGCCGGTGTCTTCAACGCTTTCTCTAGTGCGGTAGCTCTAATCAGTGGTGAGGGTCTCCATAATTTCAAGCCTTCCTGCACTGCTTCTGGAATGGCAATCTCCCGCTCGGTACTCATTTCCTGTTCAATCAGTGCCATGGGAAACAGGGGCGCTAAATCCTCTGGACCCAGGGGTTGTTGGGTGCCCGGGTGCAGGGGTGGTAAGGGCGCCGTCTTTAGATCAGCCACAATATTGTACCAGCTTTTGGGCATATCATTTTCAGAAAGAAATATTTTCTTCACAGTAACTCCTCAATAAAGTTTTACAGTTAAAGCGACTTTGTAAAAGCTCCATCTCGCCAGTCTTCGCTCTTTGAGCTTCGCTCGGCAGGCAAAATCGCAGGGGGGTTCCAATTGTCAAATGTCTAAGGTCGAAGGTCATATCAGGTCGGTTCGTTGTTATAATTTCTATGTTGTAGTTTTATACATATGCTTTTATCTGTGTTTATCCGTGTACATCTGTGGCCAATATTATTTGTTTTGAGTACGGGGAAGGAGCCTAGCAATTTTGCCAGGTCCGCCAAAATGGTGTAATCAGGTGGATCATTGGGAAAGTCATGCAGCACTTTCCGCTTCTAATTTTTTTAGCAATTGAACAAAGCCATCATGACCATATTTCAACTCACGAGCACCTCGAGATACGGTACCGATGGCGACCCCAAGTTGCGCAGCTATCTCACGCTGGGGTAAACCAGAGTGCAATAATTTGATGATTTCCCAGCGCAGCACCAAGTCTTCCAGCTCTTGCGGAGTAAGGAAATCCTGGAGTAATTTACCCATCTGTTCCGTGTCATGAATGGAGGCGAGAATGTTGGCTAGTTCAGCATGTGTGAGGTCTTGTCTCATTGTACTGATACATTAGAATATATTCACTCACAATGCAAGTATTATTACAGGATCAAGGATGACAAAAAGCGTGTCATTAAGATTTTGAAACTAGGTTTGGGGAAATTCTCAGGTCTTAATAAATATGAAACTAAATTTCGCGACGGAGACGAGCGACTGGAATGCTCAGTTGCTCCCGATACTTGGCGACTGTACGACGGGCAATCGGAAAGCCCTCGCCTTGTAGAACTTTTGAGATGGCTTCATCAGAAATGGGACGTGACTTGTCCTCGTCCTCAATGATCACCCTTAAGCGTTCTTTAATACGGCGAGTAGAAATATTTTCACCATCCTCAGCTTCAATACCTTCACTAAAAAAGTATCTCAGCTCAAAGGTGCCCCAGTCTGTCTGGGCATATTTGCCACTGGTAACCCGACTAATGGTGGAAATATCCATGCTGATATCTTCGGCAATATCTCTCAGAACCATAGGTTTCAGGAAATCCTTACCCTTCAGAAAGAAATTTCGCTGACGTTCAATAATAGAGTTAATCACTTTTAACATTGTGATTCTTCTCATTTGAATCGAATTAATAAACCACTTTGCTGATTCCACTTTCTTTTTCAAGAATAGCTTGGTATCAGAGTCCAGCTTACGCTGATTGGCTATCATATTCTTGTAACTACCTGAAATCCGTAATTCCGGAATAAAGGAGTCATTCAAGGTCACTACAAATTCTCC
Source organism: Fidelibacterota bacterium (assembly GCA_030595455.1). Lineage (GTDB taxonomy): Bacteria > Fidelibacterota > UBA8477 > UBA8477 > JABMPR01 > JABMPR01. The sequence continues at coordinate 3,019 of JAUVDF010000082.1, forward strand.
CTCTTGCTCGCTAATATAAAAATCGGGGGTCACATAATTGGTCCGTGGATCCAGGTAACCATCACCGGGTTTGGGATTCAAGTGAGAAATTAATTCTTCAGCTTCGCGCAGACCACTTTTCGTGAGGTGTAATTTTCGTAATATTCTTTCAAAGCGCTTATTGGCAAATTCTTCAAAGTAATCACGCACAATAAAGTGAGCCGGAGTCTCAGGGTGAATTTTTTCGACTTGCACCAGCAAGCACTCTCTTAAGTTCCGCGCCCCAATCCCCAAAGGATCCAGCTGCATCAAGCGTGTATGTAGCTTTTCCACAAGCTTTACATCTACTTCAAATTTTTCAGCGATATAGGTCAATTCCATGATGAGATATCCGCGCTCATCAACGTTCCAGACCATTTCCTCAATAATTCTTTTTTGCTCACCATCAATCCGCATGGCGGCTATTTGCTCCAGGAGATCCTCAGCTAAACTGGGTAGATAAGCGTTCTGAATTTCAAATTCTTCAGCACTCTTGTCATAGTATTCTTTGGCTTCGTAACCATCATTCGAGAAGTAGTCTTCCAGGTCAATTTCAGGCTCTTCAGTTTCGGCTTCCTCTTCTGGATTATCCAGCTCGATCACATCTTCCTCAAGCTCCAGTAAAGGATTAATCTCGAGCTCGGTTTTGATGCGTAACTCTAAGGCCATCGATGGAAGCTGCAACAGAGTTGATAACAGAATCTGCTGTGGAGTCAGGGTCTGTTTTAGTTCAAGATGTTGTGATAGTTCCACAGCTATTATCGATCCAGTTTAAAATTATTACCGAGATACAATTTGCGGGCTTGTTCGTCATTTGCCAGGAATTCAGCATCACCTGACAATAAAATTTTCCCCTGAAACAGTAGATAACTACGATCCGTTATGGATAAAGTTTCGTGGACATTATGATCCGTTATCAGAACCCCAATCCCTTTGGCTTTCAAGGTCAGAACAATCTGTTGGATATCTTCCACGGCAATCGGATCAACTCCAGCAAAGGGTTCATCCAGCAGGATAAATTTTGGGTCGGTGACTAAAGCCCGGGCAATCTCTGTCCGACGTCTTTCTCCACCACTAAGTTGATGACCTTTATTACGGCGGACGTTGGTAATGGAAAGTTCTGCAAGCAGGTGTTCCACTTTTTCCTCTTGCTCCTGTTTGCTAAGCTCCAGAGTTTCACAGATAAGCCTTAAATTATCCTCTACACTCAATTTTCTGAAAATGCTGGCTTCCTGAGGAAGATAGCCGATCCCTGATCTGGCCCTCTGGTACATGGGAGATTTGGTTATCTCCTCATCACCTAGAAATACTGAACCCCCGTTTGGTCGGATCATGCCCGTTACCATATAAAAAGTGGTTGTCTTACCAGCGCCATTAGGACCTAATAACCCGACAACTTCACCGGTTTTAACTGTGATTGATACATCACTGACGACAGTCCGTTTACCATACTGTTTAAAAAGATTTTGACCGCTTAGCGTCATATCACTCATGGTCGACTTCCCGGTAGGAAACACCTGTTGGCTGGGTAATGGTCCAGTTCTCCAGGTTTGAATCTGATTCAAAGCCGACACCGTAGAGCGTATCTGTTTCCGTGGTCAGGATAATCGCCTGGTCAGTAAAAATAGATTCTCTGATTTCATTCCAGTACAAGACTTCAGTTGCTAGAGTCATGCCTGAATCTGAGACGACAAAGACATTGCCAACGGCGGTAAAGAGCTGTCGTTGATCATCAATCCGGCCTGTATCAGCGGACATCATTGAACTGTGCTCACCATCCTGATCAAAGAAATCAAGCTGCACTTCTCCAATAAAAAGAATTTCTTTGGGCTTATCATAATGAGCCGAATAAGCTGCTTTTGCTTGAACCGTTTCTTTACCAACTGAGTTGATCCGGATCGTTGTATTCCAACTTTCCTGTGATGGTATTCTTTGATCAGCTTGACTATCTTGCTCCTGAATTTGTCCAACTGGATCACAGGAGATCATGAGGCTAAAGAAAAAAACTAATATTATTATTTTGTATGGCATCATTTCAATCTAATTAAAGTTGTAAACAATGTCATGAAAAAAGCTGGTAAAACCTAGTGTTTTGGCATAGTCTTAGATTAGGTGCAAAAAACGCACCATTAGGAGAATTATAGTGAAATCCTTCAGGCAAAGCCTGTCAGATAAAGTCCTTGTTTTTGATGGAGCTATGGGGACTAGCATCCAACGCTTACAGCTCACCAGCGATGATTTCTGGGGAAAAGATGGCTGTAATGAACTGCTGGTACTTTCCAAACCTGAGGCTATTAAATCCATTCATGCTGGCTTTCTGGAAGTAGGCTGTGATGTGATCGAAACTGACACCTTCGGTGGCACTCATATTGTCCTGAGTGACTATGATCTCGCCAATCAAGTCTATGAAATAAATATTAAGGCTGCTCAATTAGCACGTCAAGTTGCTGATGATTTTTCGACTCCCGCCCACCCCCGCTACGTTGGTGGATCCATGGGTCCTGGGACTCGATTACCCTCGTTGGGACATATTACTTACCCTGAAATTTATCACGCCTACCGGGAACAAGCGGCTGGCTTGATCGATGGTAAGGTCGATATATTGATTGTCGAAACCGTTCAAGATCCCCTTCAGGCAAAGGCTGCTTTAAATGCGGTTTTTCACACCTTAAAAGAAAAACGGGTCGATATCCCGGTCATGGCATCCGTCACCATGGAAACGACTGGCACC
>JAUVDF010000121.1 GCA_030595455.1 Fidelibacterota bacterium
CTGATAACTTCCGTGCTGTCTGACTTTAGTGATTCAATGATATTATTATACTCGTATTTCCCGAATCTATCACTGACAGCATCTGCACCCTGTACTTCAACAATTCTACCATGTAAATAGAAGATATATTTTTCTGAGTTATTCATTGTCTGTCCTGTACAACTATGCAGAATCATGCTTAACAGTAATATGTATATCCCACGTTTCATTATATTTTCAGCCCATTAATTCTTTGGAATTTCTGTTTTTAAAAAGAACGCCACGATTGCCGAGGTAACAATACCCATAATAGGCGCCATCATAGTACTCTGAATAATGTAGTTTTTTAGGTTGAAATAGCTTTCAGCTTCTAGCTGAGTCTGTAAGCCATGTTCTACACTGTATTTTATCACAGTTGAAAAGTATTCAGGACTGATAATATTGTGTATAATCAATTGTCCCAATGGACTCAGCAACATCACAAGCACTGAAATAATCACACCACTGAGAAAGCCATCCTTCCAGCTCATTTTCCCGTTGAGATCATTGTTGCGTTTATCGCGTAGGGCAAAGACATAGACGGCCGTGGCAACCAGGGCAAATAGATTCGTGTAGGTCGGATGTTTAGCTATGTGAGTGCCATGCAAACCGACAAGTCGTTCCAGAATCATCCAGCCCAACATGGATGCCATGAAAATGAAGCCCCATTTGAGTTCTGTTTTATATTTCATCTTGATCCTCACAAAGTGTGTAATATTAACATGATATATAGTGTCACATATTAATCCACTAAAACAAACCTTCCTAGGAAAGATGATTGATCCTGCAAATGGAGGACTCAAATATTAATAAGAGATTCTTTTAAGGTGAAGCTTATCGTCCAGCTCTACTTACCAGGGCACTGAGTAAACGACCCATGGTTCTGTGGCTGATACTGTCATAATCATAGATTATGAGTTGGTGTAAAGCTGAAAGTTTTTTGTCAGGACTAGAGTGAAGCTTGTCTTTCTTCTTTTCGATAAATATAGCAGCCTGCCTCTGAGGGATGATCTTGCACAAAGCTATTCATGCTTTCTTTCCGAAGTAGATTAATGACCAGAAAATCACCGCCTGCTGCCATGGTGAAAATCATTCCAAATAGAAGCCAGCCAACACTTCCAACTGCTATTGAATATATGGCAGGAATAAGCCCTAATATTAGCGCTGGCATAATTGCGCCAAAGATATAATGTTTTATTAACAATGGTTCTTTGCAATGACAGTATGGTGTGAGCATTTTCCACATAATACCAAACTTGATTGATTTAAGACCCTTTTTCGTGAAGCCTAACCAGGCTAGTCCATGAATTAATTCGTGGAGGATTATTCCTCCAATTAAAGTACTAAACATGACTAAATAATTATCTGGAATAATAGATATAGCTTTAGGCATTAAATATTTTAGGCTATCCAAAGAAAAGTCAGCCCCCCAGGACAAGTAGTAAGGAAACCCATAAATCAAAACGATTGGTATTAGCATTAATACAGCAAAAATATTAGCCCAAACTATATCGATAGTTAATTTTTCTTTTTGATAACTTTCAGTTTGGATCATATTTTCTACAACCAACCCAATCCTAACCCAAAAACTAGAATCAATACCAGATCAAACCCCCAGATTGCCGAAACTGCTATGATTCGCTTTTTCATATCTGTCATGTCATAGATCCAAAAGGCCGCTATGAAAAAGGTGAGATAGCCAAAAAGAATAATTAGCCAGGGAGTGTTCATGTCCCAGAAGCTATAGTCCCAGGTCAAGGCATCCACAGCGTTCAATAAAAACTCCACCAGGACACTAAAAACAGATCCTACCACTGCTATAAACCAACGATTGGGAATCCCGAGGATTTTATCTTTCTTATTGGGTAAAAGCATCTTGGTCCAGATGATTCCAGCTACTGCGAACATGAACATAATCTCGATATTAAGTCCGATCAGGATGAGGTATGCTGTATTCCCGGGACAACACCATAGGGGTGCAAAATTGGTGAAATGAAAAACCAGTGAATTCATAATTTCATTAAACCAATCCATGCCCCAGAAGGCTAGACCAGCTAAAATGAGAGCGTAGTTTTTCTTCGCCATTTCATTGGCATAGACGTAAAAGACGAAAGATAGCAGCGGGATAACATACCATTGAAATTGTGAACCATCACGTAAAATGCTTAAAGCTTGTTGTGAAAACTCGCTGGGCATAGAGCCTCCTTAGATTGTTAAAACTCTACCAATTATATTTCTAACACCTAACCTCAAACAGCTAACGGACGCTTATCGTCCAGCTCTGCTCACTAGTGCATTCAAAAAACTCGATTTCAGTGGTTCGATGGCCATCAGAGCTTTTACCGGAGGTGACTTTTCCAGGGCACTGAGTAAACGACCCATCGTTCTGTGGCTGAAGCTATCATAATCACAAAAAATCAGATCTGCCAGCTTGCCTCTTTCAATAGCCATGGCGGCATATTTGTCAAAACTGCTTTCCGGCGTAAAAACGCGCTGTTCTCGAGCTTGCATTATGGCACTACCGGACTTGCACACAGTGGGGCAGATGCCACAACCCAGACAAACCTCGGCATCCCTGATTGCTCGCTGGCGTTTTCTACCATCTCTTTCATATTTTACCATTTCAATGGCATCTACTGGACAGGCAGTTTCACATTTAGCACAACCATCGCAAGTCGCTTCATTAATCTCAACAATCCAGTTTGAAGACACGATGGCATTATTAATATCAAAAGTTTTGATGGCTTCGATCATACCACAGCAACACCCACAGCAATTACAAATATAACTGAGCTTATTTTGAACATTGTCGCCGGTCTGAGCCAGTCCTGCTTCCTTACTTTGCTCAAGCAATTTCATTGATTCAGAGACGGAGATAGACTTAGCGAGACCATTGTGAACCAGAACTTCAGCAGCACTCCCGAAAGATAGACAGTTGTTCTGTTCATGATCACAGGCTTTGCCTAAATGCTCAGCTTTGTGGCGACAGGCACAGAGGGAGACAGCATGGGCTGTGGCATTCTCAACGACTTTGGAGGCTCGTTCCCAATCCAGGATTTCTATATGGTCACCTTGCGGTAAAGATTCCTCTCTGACCAATGATCGTCCAATTTGGGTCTGCTTCTGAAAAACCGATCGGCTAAACCGATCATCCTCAATCATGTATTTTTCGAATAAGCGAGCAAGCTCTGCCATTGGAGCATTCCCTCGAGTACGCATAAAGGTGTATTCAAAAAAGCCAATCACAACTGGTGGTAAGGCAGCATAACGCTTGCCTTTGTGTTCAATATCAATCATCAGCCCACGATGAGCCAAATCCTGAACCAGGTCACTTAAGGGATCCTCATCCATTTGCAATTTCTTGGCAATCTCCGCCAGTGGTTTTGGGAGTGATGGGAACCGCCGTGCCAGCTGGGCTTCTTCCGGCGTGAACAAAAGTTCTAATATTTTGGTGAATGTTGGTGAAGCAGGAGCTCCCGTAACATGACGATCAAAACGTTCTTGGAGTAGACGGTAATCCCGATGGTGATTGACAACATGCCCCATAATAACCTCAATAGTAGATTGGCTTGAATATAAGTAAGCTCGAAGTAATTACTGAAGGATTAATTAACCGGCTAAATCCGAATCCATTTTACCGTTATAAAAAACGAATCTTTTCCCTGAAATGGTTTCACCTGCAACTTGTAAGACCTATATTGCTCCGCATGAAGACTAGCTCTTGTGCACAACTCAAACGCCACATTTTTTGTGATAATGCTACGCCTATTACGATGCTGCATTTCCAGAATATTGTACATAGGAATCAATTTAAGCGTTAGACATATGATATATCCGGTGAACCATAAGCTGAAAACTCACTTCTCACCTGATAACCGCACCGCTACCTCCAACACGAATAATTTACAGGCAATAACCGAACAGTTTATTGTTGAGACAAAGAGGATGTTATGAGAGATCAACAGGTAAAACATATCATTGTAACAGGTGGTGTAATCTCAGGTTTAGGAAAGGGTATTGCGGCTGCTTCACTGGGTATGCTTTTAGAACTCAAGGGCAAAAAGGTCACCATTCAAAAACTTGATCCCTATTTAAATGTTGATCCTGGAACCATGAATCCATTCCAGCACGGAGAGGTATTTGTCCTCGATGATGGTACTGAAACTGATTTGGATCTTGGTCACTATGAACGATTCATCAATGTGAATATGACCAAGGCGAATAATAGCACGGCCGGTAGTATCTACTATGAGGTTCTGGAACGTGAGCGGCGAGGCGATTATCTGGGTGGGACAGTACAGATCATTCCCCACGTTACCGATGAAATTATCAAGCGTATAGAAAAGCCTGAAAAAATTGATCCAGATCTTGATATAGTTATTACTGAAATTGGTGGAACTGTGGGTGATATCGAGAGTCTCTCGTTTCTGGAAGCAGTCCGACAATTTCAACAATCCAGAGGCAGAGAGAATGTTATCATTCTGCAT
>JAUVDF010000190.1 GCA_030595455.1 Fidelibacterota bacterium
CGGGACTGTTGATAATCCAGGTTGTAGAATTAAGCCGGTAAAAAGTTTGAGCAACCGGTATGAATGTATTATTCCCTGAGAAAAACTGATAGCGCTCATAACTATGTTCTGGATAGCTCCTTGTGATAATAACCTGGCCATTGGTTTGCTTCACACTCCAGGCAGCAGCTGCCTCCGTTCGGAAAACAAGCTCCTTGGTAAGCAGATTACGCTGGATATCAGCCAGTCTTATTTTCAAAGTCGACACACCATCTAATGTGATTTTACCATGTAATATTTCAGGCGCAAAAGGAGTTTGACCCGTAATTCCTGCAGTATACATGGTCATGAAGCGCCAGCCTCTGAGACCACGATGTCCGGGGTAGATGGCAGCCACAGAATCTGTTAACTCCAGGAGGACCCGGTCAAATCTTCGTTTGAATACGAGTGAGTCATTTACAAACAAGTCAGCTCGGTAGATATTATATTTATTAAGCGTCCCGTTTGCCCGGTCGTGGGCATTAATGGCTAGCTTGAATGGCCCGCTTGCCCTGACAGGCGTATCAGTATTATCGAGATTAATGACAATCGGAAGTTGACTGTCATTGAGTCGGGTTTCAATACTTGCTGGTATTAATAATAGTTCGTCCAGAATCGGTGACCGAGTATCCTTGACTCCAGAATAAAAAAGTTGAGGATTAATCACCTGCCAGAGTGAATCTCGGATTTCAAAATGCAAATGAGGGTGCTCAGTTCCACTGGTACCGCTGTATCCGATAATTTCCTTTATGCTAACTGGAAACTGATCAGGTGAGAATTTCAGGCTGACATTGTATTTATCTTGTTTTAGCTGCTCGGCCTGAATCAGGGCTTCGATCTCTGGAGTAAAAAGTTCCAGGTGGCCATAAACAGCAACGTTCCCATCATTCAGCTTGAGGAATAAACCCCGACCATAACCGTTGTAGCCTACAATTACCCGAGCAATATATCCTTGATCTATGGCTAGACAGGGGACCTCCATCTCTCCCCAGGTCTTAATATCAATACCGGCATGGAGATGACCGGAGCGATATTCACAAAAAGTAGCTGATAGACTTTGTGAAGCTCTAATTGGCCATTGATAGTTCTGTGAGAACAAGGTTGAGGCTAAGAGTAAGCTTAGCAGCATGATACGAAACATGGTTTATAAAATCATTTTTCTGAAGAATGATGCAATGATTATTCTGAGTTTCTGATATGTATCACCTGATTTTGGATTTTTGAATATGATCATTGATTCTGCCCTGTATTTAAATTAAATCACGCTCCAGATGATATTACGTAGATCAAGACAAGCAGACCTTGAAGCTCCCTATAGCTTTCAAGATCGATTCAAAAACATTCAACGGATTGCGATAATCTATCCTGAGCAGCAAAAATGGCTGCGAATAGCGAGTTACGCACTGCAGCGAATGTATAATCTGCCAGAGCAATTTGAATTCCTGCTTATGGTTCCACCAACAAAGGACCATACAGCTATATCGGCTGAGCATGAATACGGTGATATGCTGTATTCACCCAATAGTGAGGATCGCATAAAGCTCAGAAGTCGTCTGGCTACTTTCAATCCGGACATCCTGCTCCAGTTGGAGCCTGATCCTGATGAGCGGCTAATAAAACTTATAAAAAAATTGAATATCGCATTGCGAATTGGATTTGGGCCTGAGGAATCAGGACTCAATATCATCTATTCTCAGAAGCAGAGTGGCTTCTACGAAAAAAACATTTTGAATTTGATTGCGCTTATTGAAGCGAAGTAGGAAGTGATCTAGCTCAATTACTGATTGTGATTGCGTTGATTTTGGGTCTCTTTGCAGGAAACATGGTACTTAGCGATAGGAGCAGCTACTAAACGGCCCTCTTCGATAAGATCTCCACAAATCGCACAAACACCATAGCTCTCATCATCCACACGGGCAAGTGCTTCATCAACATCACTAAGGTATTTTGCCTGGCGATGGGCGAAAAGACTGGTCTTCTCACGTTCAGCCATATCAGTACCGACATCAGCCATATGATAGGTTGCTGAGGACAACTCTCCAGCGGCATCTGTGATAGTTTTATTCAGTTCACTTTTCTGATAATCCAGGTCTTCATTAATCCGGTTTCGCTCATTCAAGAGAGTCGCTCTAAACTTTTTTAAGGTCGTCTTGTTGAACTTTTTTACGGTCATTTTAACCCTTCAAATATTGCTTTATTTAGTGCAATATATCGTCTAAACATGATTTTCCTAGTAAATTCAATTGCCTAAAATTCTCTTGGCACCCCCTATGTCACCGACTACATTTGCGCGCTTTATGACCCGTTGGAATAACTAAAAAGAAGGAGGGTATCATGGAAGATATTGTATGCCCGAATTGCGGTGAAGAATTATCAGAAGAGAAGCTTGCCAAGTCTCTTATCTGTACACACTGTGCGACCAATCTAAAAAATAAAAAATACATGGATTTTCTTGAGTTTCTCATGGTAGCTGAGATTGTTCAAGATATTGATTTCTTCGATGAATCAGTCTATGGTGATGAGTATCTGAGGTTTGAAGAGTCTGATTTTGATGACAAAGATTTACCGGCTACTCAAGCAGCAGAAATTGATTGGGACAAAGACCCTGATCATACTGAAGAAGAGTGGGGCGAGGATAACCCTAATCTTTCAAGAAATAATGAACCTTGGAAGTCTTAAGGTTAAGCTAGTCTAATATCAGGAGATTTGCTTATGGATACCAAGAAACAAGGCGCACAACAAATTCAGATTCATGTCAATGAAAAGGTAGCTGATGGAGAATACGCTAACCTAGCTATTATCACGCACTCTGCTGCTGAATTTGTCCTGGATTTTGTCCGGGTGATGCCTGGAACTCCTAAGGCCAATGTCCAATCACGGATAATTATGACTCCCAGCCACACAAAAGCCTTGCTGAGAGCTTTGGAACAAAATATCAAGAAGTATGAAACTGAACACGGTGAGATTAAAATGCCTGATCCTATGGCTTTTCCGGGAATAAAACCTGGTTCACAGGGTATGCCGAACTAAATTCAGATTGTAAATCAATTTTAAAAGGGTCTCTCGGGACCCTTTTTTT
>JAUVDF010000139.1 GCA_030595455.1 Fidelibacterota bacterium
GACGGTGGAAGCGATAGATACAGTCGTTCATCACCAGGGGGATGCCTGCTTGACCAGCTAACTCAGCTCCATCCTCGCTATACACATTATCCTGCATCCAGATCAAATTGAGATCATCTATCTTCAAAGCACTTTCCACAATAGGAACGACCTGATCAGAGCGTCTAAATATATTCACGATATCGATTTTGATGTCGATACTCGTCAGGTCTGGATAGCACTTAAGGCCAAAGAGTTCATCATGTCCCGGGTTGACCGGAATAACCTGATAGCCTTGAAGCATTAAATATTTGCTAATCCAATTACTCGGTCTGGCAGGATTAGGGGAAGCGCCTACGACAGCAATCGTTTTGCTGGCTTTCAGGATTGCTTCCAGCGTGCTATGATCAATTGGGTGACCCATCACTTAAACCTGAACATATTTTTTAATATATAGCCGGCGATATCCGGGTTTTCTTTTAGACGTCGGCTGGAGTAAGCATACCAATCACTTCCAAATGGGACATAGATTCGAACCCGGTGCCCCGCTTGAATGAGTTCCTCCAGACGATGTACAATGGGAACACCGAGCAGGGCTTGGAATTCATATTTATCGGCTGATATATTCAATTCAGAAATCAATTTGAGTGATTCATCGATCAGGTACAGATCGTGGGTGGCAATACCAACATAGGCTCCCTGTGATAGCATCTCACGCACAAGGTGCAAGAAATTCTGCCGGACTTCATCCTGCCCCTGATAGGCTATCTGCTCAGACTCTTTATAGATTCCTTTACAGATACGTAGGTTGCCGCCATGGGCAGCAATTAATTTCACATCATCTAAAGCACGGTGCATATAGGCCTGGATCACCGTCCCCAGTAGTGGATAATCTTTTACTAATCGCTCATAAAGTCCAATGGTCTTGCTCGTGTAGGGGGAATCCTCCATATCAATCCGGATAAAGATGCCAGCTTCATAAGCTTTTTTGACGATCATGGAAATATTGCTAAAGGCTAAATCTTCTGAAAGACCTAGGCCTAGAGCAGTGGGCTTAAGGGATATATTTTTTTCAATCCCACTAGTTACTACTTCTGATATGAGTGTCAGGTAGTCTTCCCGAGCCTCATTAGCTTGAGCCTCAGTAATTACGGATTCACCGAGGATGTCCATCGTGGTCAGATAGCCTTTAGATCGTAATGCTTGGCACTTAGCAACCGCGGACGCAGTATCTTCCCCGGAGATATATCTGTTAGAGATAATTCTTACTAGAAACTTTGGTGCTAGGGGCATGAGAAGAACAACCAGTTTATTGAACACAAATCCTCCGCGTCATTAGAGTATCAAAAAGAACCGACCGACTCAGCGTAATGGGCGCTGGTAGTATTCGAAGACCTTGCCAGTATCGTGCCAATTAGGAAACTTTTGAAGAACTCGCGTATGCAAAGAAAAATGTTGTGAGATACCTTCGCGTACATGACCAGATACGTAGAGATACCCACGCTTCTTAAGCCAATTGATATAGACTTTCTTCAGCATCTTTGCATAGCCTTGCCCTTGATGTTTTTCGTCAAAGATGAAGGCATAAGTATAAATTGTTTCGTGTTCTCCAAGGGTAGGATCAGCAATAGTCCAGCTTTCATCATTAAAGTTCTCTAGCGGTACACCTACCAGAAAACCAATGATTTCACCTCGCAGAAGACCAACAAAGGGTAGTGTATGGGGATGGTTAAAGTATTTCCAGACTGTCTTTTTGGTGAAAGCCTTATCAGCCCCAAAGGGTTTGATCAAGCCCTGGGAGATATCAATAATACGATCAGCGTCCCGGGCCGACAAAAGCTCTATCAACTTAATTTGAAAATTCAAAGTAGCGGCGATCAATTTGAATTCTGACCGAATTGGGGTTTTGACAGGGGGCTTGAAAAATTCCAGTTGTGACATGGCGCCTAAGTTTAAAAATAGCGACTTACTTAGCCAATTGTTTTTCAACCAGGTTCAGATTAGTCTCAACATTAATAGATAGTTTTTAGTTGAATTGAACCAGACCAGTCCTAATTTGAAAAATTGGTGCCTGCGGGCAGCTTGATATAAAGGAATAGAACTGTTATATGCTTGAAATGATTATGTTGGGAAGTGGTAGCGGGGGCAATGCCTGTATAGTAAAAAATGCTGACACCATGATCCTGATTGATGCTGGTTTCAGTGGTGCTGAGCTTCGTAAGCGTATGGAATTGGTAGGCCTGAGTCCAGACGATCTTGAAGCTTGCTTGATCACCCATGAACATGGTGACCACATCAAAGGGGCAAGTATCCTTTCTAAACGACATAAAGTTCAATTACTCATGCACCCTGCGACAAAACGAGCGGGTAAGCGAAAATTTAATGGCTCAGAGCGCATGCGTCATTTTGAAATGAAAGAAACGATGGATCTGGGTTCATTAAAAGTTACCAGTATCCCTACCCTGCATGACTCTGTCACTTCAACCGGGTTTCTAGTTGAGAGCGGAGGCCAGACACTTGGCTATTTGACTGATCTAGGAGCTGTTACCGAAGATAATTTTCTAATGATGCGCCATGCTGATTACCTGGTTATGGAAGCCAATCATGATCGGGATATGCTCTGGAACGGACCCTATCCTGCCTATCTGAAAGCACGGGTAGATAGTCGTGTCGGACATCTGTCTAACCACGATAGTGCTGAATTTATTGCCATGTTGGCTGAGCTGGGTAAACTCAAAGGTGTCATGCTGGCTCATTTAAGTGCAAAGAATAATACTCCTGAGTTGGCATTGTCCACTGTTCGTGACCGGCAGGAGCGTGAGATAGAAATAATCCTGGCTCATCAGGATCAACCATCAAAACCAATTGTATTGGAGACAAAATGAAGAACATCAATCTGATAAAAATTCTGACTGTAGTGTTGATTATTACTGCGATTATCGGCTGTAGCAAAAAGGATGAAACCCCAGCTGACGAATATGTAAAGATGGAAACTAACTTGGGAACGATCATTATTGATTTATACGAAGCAGAAACCCCACACCATGCCAGGAACTTTAAGAAGTTGGCTTCAGAGGGCTCTTTTGAGGGTATCTATTTCCATCGTGTGATTCCCGGCTTTGTCGTTCAGGGTGGTGATCCAAATACGCGTGATAATGAAGATCGTGCTGATGATGGTATGGGTGGTATTGGTGAAAGACTTCCAGCAGAAATTGGTCAACCCCATTTAAGAGGCACCCTTGGAGCTGCCAGAGATGGTAACCCAGAGAAAAAATCAAATGGGAGCCAATTCTATTTCTGTCTGGCCCGTCTGGCTCAATTAGATGACAACTATACTGTTTTCGGTAAGGTCGTTGAAGGTATGGATGTCGTAGATAACATTGCTCTCTTAAAACGTGACCCTCGGGATAACCCCCTGGAATCGGTAACCATCCTTAAAACCAGTTTAGTTTCATCGAAAGCGTACCAGAAGTAAGCTATGTCCCGTCCTCGTTTTGGCTTGGCTCTAGGCGGTGGGGGAGCCAGAGGCTTCGCCCATATTGGAGTCCTACAGCGTCTTGAAGAGCTTGGTATCCGTCCAGATATCATTACCGGTGCTAGTATGGGGGCTTTGGTAGCGGCTGTTCATGTTAGAACTGGGAGTACTGCTAACACTTTGGATGAGCTTATTCAGTTAACTGAAAGTGAAGCCTTTAAAAAATTGGGAATGCACTTGATTAATGTCAAGGGGCGCGGAGGAGAATCCTTCTGGCATCAAGTATCCTCGGCTATTCAGGATCGTATTGTGATTAATCTGGCCCACTCTAAAACCGGTTTAGTTAGACCAGATCGCGTCCAGGAAGCGCTTGAAGTTGCTATTACAGAGGATATTTGGTCAAATTCAGGACTGAACCTGGGTATTGTTGCTACTAATCTCTATACAGGTGAAGATGTTTATTTTACGGAGGGTGATCTCCTCTCAGCTGTGATGGCATCAACTGCCATTCCCGGCTTCCTGCCTCCCTACAAAATTGGGGATAGAACACTGGTTGATGGTGGTGTATCACAGCAAGTGCCTATCCGTATGGCGCGTGAGATGGGGGCAGACTT
>JAUVDF010000008.1 GCA_030595455.1 Fidelibacterota bacterium
AAGAGTGCAGTGTGGATTGCTGATGAGTTTGATATTCCTAAAATGGTGATTGGACTAACGATTGTGGCTGTTGGTACCAGTTTACCTGAGCTGGCAACTTCATTAGTGGCTGCCTTACGCAAACACGGTGAAATATCAGTCGGTAATATTATTGGCAGCAATATTTTTAACATCCTGTTTATCATGGGTGGGGTTGGTGTGATTAAACCATTGACGGTTATTGAATCAAGAATAATTGATGGTCAGGCAGTTCAGGTTTTCCCACATGCCCAGTACATTATCATGATGCTGTTTGGTCTGGTCTTGATTCCCTTAGGTCTCAGGCACAAGATTGGCCGTCTGACAGGCACCGTGCTAGTCAGTGGCTACATTGGCTTCTATTTATATCTCTTCCTGGGTAAGCCATTCTAGGAACACTGGCTGCATGGCCTCAAGCAAAAACATTCAAAAAATAGAACCTTATCAAAGACTGGCGGTCTATTACGACCGGCTCATGGACTATATCGACTATGATGTCTGGATTGATGACATTGAGCAACTGGTAAAACCATTTAAACCAGGACCAAACTGGTTAGATATTTCATGCGGTACTGGTTCCATGGCCATCAGACTTGCTGATCGGGGAATCGACATGACTGCTGTTGATTTAAGTTCTCACATGATTGAAATTGCCCGCGAGAAAGCAGCTCAGCAGAAGGTTGCCATTGAATTTGTCGTTGGTGATATGATCCGGTTTAATAGCAATGCTCAGTATGACGTGATTATTAACTTGCATGATGGTTTAAACTACTTGCTGGATGTGGCTGACACTCAGTCATTTATGGAGAACTCATATGGCTTATTAAAGCCTGGTGGGGTGCTTCTATTTGATGTTGTCACGCCTCTGCTTTGTCAGACACATTTCAGGGGATATCGAGAAATATATACTGATGAACTCGGTGGCTATGAGCGCTATACTAGCTACGATCCTGAATCACAGTTATCAGAATCAACATTTACACTGAACACAAGTGATGAGGATACGATTGAGGTCGAATCACATATCCAGAGAGCCTATGAAATGGGTGATGTGGAATCGTTTTGTCAGGATTCAAAATTTGATTGGTGGAAAATTCTGGATGACGAAACTTTGGAGCAAGGAAATAGTGATTCTGAACGATATCTTGTTATTTTAAGAAAACAATTATGATTAGCTTCGAAAACGTTCACTTACGCTATGATACAGGAATCTCATTACGAGATCTAAATTTCTTTATCGACAAAGATGAGTTTGTGTACCTGTTTGGCCCTACAGGAGCTGGAAAATCATCGATCTTGAAAATGATCTACATGGATCTCTTTCCCAACGATGGCCAGGTAGAGATCTTTAATATTGGTTCAAGTAAAGTAAAACGCAAAGAAATCGCCCATATCAGACAACGAATTGGCATGGTCTTTCAGGACTTCAAATTATTAATGGATCGGGATATCTATAGCAATATAGCCCTTCCTTTAGAGCTCAGAGGTCTTAAGCCAAACGAAATACGGAGTAAAGTTGTTCGAAAAGCAGATGAGTTCGGACTGCGTTCGCGTTTAAACCATTTCCCACATGAATTATCAAGCGGTGAGCAGCAGATGGTTTCCTTAGCACGAGCGGTTATTGATTCACCTGATATTCTTTTAGTGGACGAGCCCACAGCGCATTTAGATCAGGAATCTGCAGCAGGAGTGACCGATGCTATCTGGAAAGTACATGATAGTGGAACCTGTGTTGTTTTTGCTACAAATAAAGTAGAGCTTCCCAAGCGGGAGCCAGCCAGGACTATATCTTTAGTCTCTGGAGAAATCATAATCGATCGGGAACTATGAAATTAGGCTATATCATAAATGAGGGTGTGGCCGGCATTCGTCGTTCAAAAATGCCCTTTATGAATTCGGTATTCTCGGTCACGATTGCCCTGGTGCTGGTTGGGGTTGGTGTATTATTCGTTGATAATGGCTTAAAATATATTGGCGATTTACAGGCTGATTATGATCTGGAAATATTCATGCAGAATGATGCGAGTTCAGAGGAAATACAGGAGCTTGCGACGATTATTTCTGAATATCCAGGTGTCATCCGCATGGACTATTTATCCAAACAGGATGCAGCAGACCTTTATAGCGCGGAATTCGGCGAGAATCTTCTAACCCTGCTTGGTGAAAATCCCTTACCAAGTTCGTTACGCGTTACTTTTGAGGAAAACTACCGCTCCAGCGTATACATCCAAGCCTTTCTCCAGTCAATGAAACAATTTGAGACCATAGATGATGTCTTGTTCCAAAAAGATTTGTTTAATCGCATTCAAGTTATCATGCAGACAATCTACACCATTGCAGCGGCAGCAATCTTTCTGGTAATATTAGTAACGGTGTTTCTCACAGCCAATAATCTGCGACTGATGATTTTAGCCAGATATGAATTTATCGAAGCTATTCGTTTATTGGGAGCCAGTGATTTCATGATCAAAGCGCCCTTCTTTCTGGAAGGTGGTATACTTGGCTTTCTGGGCGGCACCTTCGCCGTGCTTATTATCGTTGGCTTGGAACAAGCTTTAGCAGCTTTCAATGTCATCAATCTACCGGTACGAATACTAGATTATCCAGAAGTAATTCTAGGGACACTCCTATTTGGAATTAGCCTCTCCGCACTCGGTGTATTGAAAGCGGTTCGGCGTATGTTGAGATTTGTAGCATAGCCAGCTTTACCCTGATCTCACTAAGCCTGCATTGGTAGGTCTTTAAGCCTTATATAGCAACTCTTAGAGCATTTAAAGCCTTGTTTTAAATAGGGGCTAAAATTATTATGGTCGGTCATGCTATTTATGAAAGAACAAGTCCGCACTGCCTTAAAAACCCGAGAGGAAAAAGTCCTCAATTTACTGATCAGAGATTATGTAAATTCCGGTCATCCAGTTGGCTCTTCTCGTCTGGCAAATATGGATAATTTTCAAGTTGGATCAGCGACCCTGCGAAATGTCCTCAATAACCTGGAAATGCTGGGATACCTTTTACAGCCACACACATCAGCTGGTAGAATTCCCACTGATCAAGGTTATCGCTATTTTGTCGATCGGCTTATTCAATCAGATATTCCGGAACAAACAATTGTAAAAGACTACGAAACCGGAATTGGAAATATTAGTAATGACCTGGATCAGCTTATAAAAAATACAGCCCAGTTTTTGGGTGATATGTCCCATGCCTTGGTCCTGATGTCTAAACCTCAGGAGCGCATGACCCACATCCGGTCATTGGTTCTGCATGAGCTTGATAGAGAAACGATTCTGTTGGTTGTGCACACCTCTTTTGACCAGGTTAAGACCATTGCTTTTGAACTGGAGAGTAAGCTTTCGCGAGTTGTGCTACGAGAAGCAGAGACTATCCTGAATGATCTCTTCGCTGGCATGAGTGTGGATGAGGTCCAGGAATTCATTACTGCTGGTCCAGTTGACTCGGCCAGAAAAAACCCGATCATCAATGCGATTCTCGGTCAATTTGCCAAATCTTTAACTGATAATTCGCCAAATGATTATCGAGTTTATGGCACTCACCAGTTATTGCACTACCCTGAGATGACTGATCCATCAAATCTCGAGATACTGCTGGAAGCAATAGAAACTGATAATTTACAACGTTATTTGCCTTCACCACTGAGATCCGGTAAACCGAGTGTCTTCATTGGGGAAGAATTAGGGCAATCACTTTTTAAGAATATGTCTCTTGTATCAGTGGCCTATAATGGCACGAATTGCAGTGGAGAGATACATATTCTGGGACCAACCCGGATGGAGTATGAAAGAGTTATCGGCTTGGCAGAATTCACTGCAGATAAACTAGAAAAATTAATTAATACAAAATATTTGAAATGAAATGACAGATAAAAAAATAAAAAAAGCGGTAAAGAAACCCAGTCCAAAAAAGGCAACACCAAAGGTCAAACTGAGCGCCAAAGAAAAATCAATGGCCAAGTCCATCAACAAATTGGAAGAAAAGGTAGACCAGCTGGAAGGTGAACTGGATGATCAGCAAGAGCGGGTAGAGGCTGCCGAAGAAAAAATGCTTCGAGTTGTCGCCGAATATGAGAACGGAAAAAAACGTTTAGAACGCGAAAAAGAGCGCTCTCTTAATTTTGCGAAAGATCGAGTGGTCATGGGTTTATTCCCCATCATTGATAATCTGGAGCGTTCAGCAAAATACGAACAAGAGCATAATCCAGAAGATGCAAAACAACATGGTGTCAAGCTGGTGCTGGAACAAATCGGGAAATATCTGAAAGATACCAACAATATTGCGAGTTTTGATCCGCTTGGTGATGATTTTGACCCAGAACTACACGAAGCGATGGCCATGCGTGAAGTTGATGGTCAAGCGTCAGGAAAAGTGATCGAAGTATTTGAAAAGGGCTATCGTGATGGTGATCGTATTCTGAGAGCTGCCAAAGTGGTTGTGAGTCAATAATTATGAGTAAACGTGATTATTATGAAGTATTAGGCCTCACAAAAGGGGCTTCGAAAGACGAGATAAAAAAAGCTTATCGCAAAATAGCGATGAAATATCATCCAGATAAAAACCCTGGAGATGCTCAAGCTGAAGCAAGTTTTAAAGAAGCAGCTGAATCATATTCAATCCTGAGTGATGCCCAGAAAAAAGCCCAATACGATCAATATGGTCATGCACCAGAAGGTGGCATGGGCGGTATGGGTGGTAATCCTTTTGGAGCAGGATTTGGCGTTGACCTATCTGATGCATTGCGAATATTCATGGATGGATTTGGTGGCGGAGGAGGCGGAGGCTTAGGTGACATTTTCGGCGGCGGCGGTGGTCGTAGCCGCGGTAGAGCCAGAGGCTCAGACCTTAAGGTGAAACTGCCCTTGACTCTGGAAGAGATTGCAGCTGGGGTTACCAAGAAATTAAAGGTTAAAAGACAGGAAGCCTGTGACGATTGTGGCGGAAGTGGTGCTAGTGAAGGCACTGGGAAGACAACCTGTACTGTTTGTCATGGCCATGGTGAAGTCCAGCAGGTTTCTAGATCAATGTTTGGTCAATTTGTAAATATTCAGCCCTGTACTAATTGTGATGGTACTGGTGAAGTTATCGCGCATCCCTGTAAGACTTGTCGTGGTGATGGACGTGTGCGTAAAGAATCGGTAGTCTCGGCAAAAATCCCGCCTGGCGTACATGCTGGGAATTATATGACGCTTAGGGGTGAAGGTAATGCTGCTAGACGCGAGGGCCAAAAAGGTGATCTCATTGTTCTGATTGATGAAAAAGACCATGAGCTTTTTATCCGGGACGAGGATAATATCTACCTTGAACTGGTTATCGATATGGCTCAGGCAGTAATGGGCACTGAGATTGAAATCCCAACCCTGACCGGACGTGTGAATCTTAAAATTCCTGCTGGTTCGCAATCAGGAAAGCTCCTGAGGCTAAGAGGCAAAGGAATTCCAAGACTTAATAGCCATCTGGTTGGTGATCAAATGGTTAAAGTGCAAATTGAAACACCCACCAAGCTCAGCAAACCGGAACGGGAAATCTACAAAAAGCTGGCTGAACATTACAAAGCCAGCCGCAAGGGTGACAGTATCTTCAGAAAAATAAAATCCTTGCTATGATGAGGCAGGAAACTTGCTAAATTTTACACGCCAAGAACGAGTTGTTATCTATTTCCTGATAATTACGCTGGGGCTTGGAGCTGTACTAAAGTTAGTTAAAAGCAGATATTTGGTAGATGAAGTTAAGCCTTCACGCTTTTACAGAGAAGAGCAGCAATTTGAATCAATTGCAAATGAGATTAATTCAAAGCAATCGACATCAGTTGATAGCGCTCTGTCTGATGTCGATCAAAGCGGGGGAATGAATGTCCCAAACAAGTCAGAGAATGACTTGGAGTTGGCACCCATAAATATCAATACCGCCGGGGTGAATGAACTGGTAGAACTACCAGGTATAGGACCGGCAATTGCTAAGAGAATTAAAGCTTATACGGAACAGAATGGTCCATTTAAGAATAAAGCTGAGATTATCCTCGTAAAGGGGATTGGAGAAATATTATATTCCCGTATCGAGGGGTTAGTTACGACAGAGTAGTCGAGGAGGACTCGTGAGAAAAGATTTATTTGAAAATCATAGAACCAATTCAATAGTAATTGGAGTTTTGGTCATCTTGTTTATCAGTGTGATCTATTTACCAAAATCAATTTGGGACTATGAAGATGAACTTCGCGAGGAATCACAAGCCAGAATGATTACCGTTGGCGGAGCTGAAAGGCTCCATTACCAGCTTTCTAAGTCATTTACTCCTGACACTGACCAACTACTGATCGTCGTAAACAACGTGCGAGATAGCCTCATAGCAGCCTCCCTTGACACAAATTATAGCTACTGGGGTCCCCAGCGGGTGGCACTGACCGGAAAATCAATTTCTGTCAACTACAATGCTGAATATACCAAGTACTATGAAGAACTGCATTTAAAACTGTTCAAACTTCTTGATCCAAACCACAATATGGATCCACAGTCTGTTGCGCTATTTCTGGACAGCATCAAAACGCTTTTCGATGCTGGTAATTATGCTGGAGCAAAAGAGCTGGAATTAGACAGTATTATGCTCAGTTATGATGTATCTGATAAATACGATATCCTCTACCAGAATATTAAAACCTCTATGTTTAATACACTTACAGGTAGTTATACAAAATATCCAGAATTCTCAAATCCATTGGTTGATGCGGTAATGGATAGTCTTGATGCTAATCCTGAGTTAAGTGGTCGTGTTGATTTTGCTGAAATTTATGATGGTTCTGTCCGCGTTGACTTCATTATTCCCTTCAACTTTGCAGAAAATATTGAAAAGACCAAACTGGCCTTGAAAAAACAATTCATTATTGATTCTTATGACTCCTCTACTTATGGCGACACGCTCTACGAGATGGCCGTTTCTGAGTTTTTGATCCAGAATGATACCCTGGACATGATGCCAGAGCTACTCACACTGATGTACTCAGATACCAGTGAAGAGGTGATAGAGATTCCAGTTGAGATCAAAGTGGAAGATATGGCGATTGCACTCGCTAAAAGACGTAACACACTTTATAAGATGCTGAGCGGTTATGATGAACCAAGTACCTTTATAGCTGACTACGTGATAAGCGTGGCCATGGATTCATTAGACTCGCCCAATGCCGGGATCGATTCAATCCACCTTGATATTGATTTAACTGATGCAATCTTTCCCATAAATGTAAGAAAAAACCTTGGCGATTATTTTCATAAGGTAAGCCTGGATCAGGCTTACTATAAGACTTCAGTCAATTTGAAAGACCTGGATTGGAATAAGGCTGCTATTGAAGTAGTTGAGTTTATTGCCCACCGGTTAAGACAAAAGTCAGACTTCAAAAAATGGCAAATTGTCGAAGCTGAAACAGATACTTTTCACGTAAATGTATTTGATGAATTCATGCGTAAGTATGACGATATGAACATGAAGTTGTATGAAAAGCTCAGTGGTGAATTTACCAATGTTTTCGATTTCGCTTTTAAAGTAGTGAGTGAAGCCGAACACCTGGCAAGTGTGGACACGCTCGACTGGAGTGGCTCACAAATTATTGAATTTGACCCGGACACTATTCTGGTTGATGTATTTCCAAAATTTATGGAAGAGTATGAAAACACCTTTACAGTGCCGCGTGATACAGTAGTCCGTATTGATGATAGTTCCTTTCACGGTGTCTGGTATCGTGGCAAAATTGGCGTTACCCAAGATTTTTCAATGGATACCCTGGGCTTTCTTATTGCCGCAGTCAATTCAGAATACCAGTATAGTTTCGAAGGCACTGACAGTGTAAGGTCCTTGAATATTCTTGAGAAGACTGATACTAGCAGGGTAGAACTGGTCTACTATGGTGCTGATAAGTATATCATGCTCTTCACCGACGACAGTTTGATGGAAAATCTATTTCGCATAACCGATGAGCTTGCTGCTTTCGATTCAATCCAGATAGATAGTCTTTCCGTTATCTCTGACGAGTTTGTAGCTGGTACCCAGGAAAAAGATCTCTTTATGTCGAAGGATTCGTTTGGTGGATGGCAAGATACCCTGATCAACAAGAAGTACGTAACAACCCAGTTGTTTGCCACCTATTTGCTTGAGGCTAAGCATATGCAGTGTTCCATAACTGAATTGCCTTACCGAGTAACGGTCAGGAACAATGTTAACCTGGCTATTGAATCTCCAATCACCAGACCTATCAGAAGTATGCGCTATCTGTTTTTTACTCAGGTAGACTCGACTCATGGTAGTATTGTTGATGGCGAAATGAGCTGGAATAAATAAGAAGCTAGGCTAAGATGCTGGCAATTCATATTTCCCGGGATACACTGAAATATGCCCAACTGGTCAGTTTCAAAGGTGTTCCATTTGTCGAGAGTCTGGGCAAGATAAGCATAAAAGCTGGTCTACAGATTCAAAATACGACCAATGCTGAAGTAACCCGGAATCTGGCTGAACAGATCGCCAGTATCAGGAACTCAGCTGAATTCCCAGACAATAGCACGCACCTCGTTATTGATAGTGACTGGTTCCCAGTCCTGTTACATGGTGTTGACGGTGTTCTGTCAGACGGCGATATTGCTAAATATCTGGCCTGGCGGATGAGTGAGATGCTGGATAATACTGCTTCACAGTTTCGTATTGTACACCAGAAACTTGCTGATTCAGATGAGCAAGAGCATCAATATTTATCCCTTGGTATTCCAAAATCATTTGATTCATGGATTGAAAAGGTCATGGGACCTTCAGATTTAGAAGTCAACCAGGTTATCATGGATATCCAGGCTCTGGGTGACCTATTATCAGCCAGTGGTCAGTTGGATCCTGAAGGTGGCATTCAAGTTATTCTTGAGAATCAACAGGATGCAATTCGTGGTCATATTTATGAAAATCAGGACTTTAAAGGATACTTTTCAGGTTCTTTCGATTCTGAGCGTTCCGTTACGCTTGATCTTGTCCAAGGTGATCGTAAGTGGATTAGAGGAATTGCCAGATCCGTCGAGAGGGCACTACAGGGCCGAGGTAATCCTGATAATGTTTTGACGACTCTATTTTTCTTTACCTCTACTGGTGACACTGCCAATATTAATAATTTAAATGGCTATAAAGACTCCTGTAAACCCCTAGACCTACATAAGCATTTTAACTTTCGCGATCCCGAATTTAATAATATTGATGAATATGCTGTCGTCCTGGGAGCATTGAGTCCGGAACTATCGGAGTCTATCGTTGAAGATTGACTTAAGAAAAGATAGAGGTATTCTAGAACCTGTTATTTTCTTAGCAGGTGAGGGTACTGTATCCGAACAATCAGAAGATGAGCTCATTGCTGAAACACTTCGCCGTCGTCATGGTGGTGCTGAATCAGAGCCTGATATAGATCAGGAACAGACTGAAGAAAGTAGCACTGCTAAAAAACAAAAGCCTAAAAAATCTGGTTCCTTTAGAGCCGTATTGCTGATGCTGCTCTTAATCTCAATGCTGGCTGGTGGTTATTACATCAACGAGCAAGGTTTGTACAAACCTTATGTAGCTATCGTGGATGACTATTGGTGTAAGCTGCTTGGTTTTAGCTCGTATGAGACTGTGGAACCATGGTCGGTAACCGGCGACTCGGTGATTCAAGGGGATGGCGTTTTATCTGATGATTTGTTTAATGAACTTATGCCCATCACTGATGATATAGCGGCCCTGGTTGACTCCATAGCCGCTCAGGACCCTGACAGCCTGTATGGGACTGCTTATCTTGACGAAACTCCCTCTGATACCATCACTGAAGAGTATCTACCAGTTGCCGAGGCACCGATACAGTTATCAGATAATGATATTATCATTATCAACAATCGTTCTCTGCTACTCATGCTCACGGAAATCATCAATGATTATCCTGATAAGGTTACCAATGGTCACATCTTCCTAAAACGGGATGGGCTGACCATTACAGCTCCAGCTGGTGGAGTCTGGACCGAATCAGTTAAAACCACGCTTGACGAATTTGTGCTGGGCACCTTTGTGAAGGATTTTAGTAAGGGTAATGCCGTTGTAAAAAGCAAATTCGAAATAATAATGAATGCTGAACAAGAATTCCAGGCTCAAGTATTAGATGGGTTGAGACTACTGGATGTATTGGCTAATCCTTTTGACGATTATCTTGAAGAAATTCTAATCGACTTATCTAAAGGCGTTGACGATAACCCGGCCGTATTTACGTTTGGCGGATCACGACAGGAAATTCAGTTTATCTTATCATCGTGGGCCGAGAGCCGGAGTAATTTCATATTGAGATCTGTTGATATCAAATTTAAGGCTGGTCAGTTGATTCTAAGTTTCGACATTACCTTTTTTAATTATACACCATGACACGAATTGTAGCGGGGGAATGGAGGGGACATCCTCTACCCAAGCTTAAGGATGGATCTGTCAGACCTACTACTGACCGAGCGCGCACTGTTCTCTTTGATACTTTGCGTGACCTCAGGGATATGGCTGTATTAGATCTCTATAGTGGTACTGGAGCGCTGGGTTTTGAAGCACTGAGTCGAGGCGCAAGTTCCTTAGTCTCAATTGATCATGATCGAAATTATATTCAACACCAAAAAGCCTGGATGGAAAAGTACGACAAGCCCTTTAAAGCCTATACAGGTGATGTAAAAATAGTATTAAAAAGAATAGACAATAAATTTGATTTAATTCTTGCGGATCCACCTTATTCTGAAAATCTTTCAGACGACATTTTAGAAATGATAAAAGAGCATGCCAAAACTGGTTCGATATTTGTCTATGAGAAAAGTCGGAGCAGTGAATCTCAACTAGATTCAAAGTTCTTCAAGCTGGAGAAAGAAAAAGTGGTTGCAGAAACAAGAATTCAAATATATAAGGTGCAATGAATATGAAGAATCGTTTAGCCATTTATCCCGGAACTTTTGACCCTATTACCCTTGGGCACCTTGACATCATTGAACGTGCTGTAACTATCTTTGATGAAGTCGTGGTTTCCGTTGGTAGAAATATTGGCAAGCAACCCCTCTTTTCAGTCGAAGAACGGATTGAGATGATTGAAACGACGACTGCTCATATGAGTAATGTAAAAGTCTCATATTTTGATGGCTTGATTGTTGACTATGCCCGCAAGATGGGAGCGCAAGCAATGATTCGTGGTCTACGAGCTATGTCGGATTTTGAGTTTGAATTCCAAATGGCGCTGGTTAACCGAACCCTTCATCCTGACCTGGTACAGGTATTCCTCATGCCTCACGAGGCCTATACGCACCTGAACTCGACCATTGTACGTGAAGTCTCCAGCTTTGGTGGAGATATCACCCCGTTTGTTGCCCCGCATGTAGCAGCAGTCCTCCACAATAAATTTTCAGAAGATTATAAAAAATAGAGCTGAGTAAGATGCCAACCTACGAATATGAATGTCTGAGTTGTGGTACAAACTTTGACGCATTCCAGAAAATGTCTGAAACACCTTTAGACAAGTGTGTTCAATGTCAGGGTAGTGTTAGAAGGGTTGTATCAGGCGGTAGTGGTCTGATCTTCAAAGGTTCTGGATTTTACATTACCGACTATGGCGATAAAAAGAAAAGCTCTGGTAGCAGTTCCAGTAAATCTTCGAAAAAGAAACCCTCGAAAGAATCCACAAAATAACAATTCACAGCCCAGCTCTTCAGAACTGGGTTTTTAAAATGGTTTACTCAGAGTTAAAAGGCTTTAAATCTCATAATTATCAGGGATAGTGGCATTCTTAGGAACAATGATGATACCGTCCTTGATGGTCACGATGTCACTTTGATACTCAGATAAACCCTCTTTGTTAATCAGTTTTACGTTTTTCCCGACTCGTACGTTTTTATCAAGAATAACATTGCGCATTTCACAGTTCTTACCAATCCCAATCCGAATATCTGCCTGTGGAACGAGCTCGAAAAAATCAGCTCCCATCAGGTAGACACGATCCAATATTACCCCATCGCCTATAACGGCTCGAATACCAATAATAGAATCCTTTATCGTAGCGTTGCCAATCTTACAGCCTTCAGAAATGATGGAGTGATCGATTTTAGCACCCCGAATCTCGCTACCGGGTAGGAAACGCTGCCTGGTGTAGATCGGATAGTCTTCATTATAAAAAGTAAACTTAAACTTTTCCTCAGTCAGGGCGATATTGGCCTCGAAAAAGGTCCGGATCGTTCCAATATCTTCCCAGTAGCCTTGAAATCGATAGGCAGTGGTTTTATAGGTGCCAATTGAATAGGGGATCATATTCTTCCCAAAGTCATCACCCTCTATATTTAAAACCTCTTTTAAGATTTCTTTTCTGAAAATATAGATACCCATGGAAGCCAGCACCTTCTGTTCACCATCGATTTGTTCTGAGAGTTCGGCGATGAGTTCAGCTGTTTGAGGCTTTTCAACAAAACGGGTGATCGAATCATTATCATCAGCTTTTAAAACACCCAGTTCAGGTGCGGTTGACACGGGCATGGGGCGTACAGCAACGGAAACATCAGCGCCACTATCGAGATGATGCTTAAAGAACTCAGAATAGTCCATTTTATACAGGTGGTCACCGGCCAGAATGATATAGTGGCTAGCATTCATCTGTTCAAAACGATCCCAATAAGCCCGAACAGCGTCAGCCGTGCCCTGGAACCAATCCTTGTTCTTGTCTGTCTGCTGGGCAGCCAGGATCTCAATATCTCCACCGGAGTAGATGTCAAATTTATAGGTTCGTGAAATATGTCGATGCAGAGAAGTCGTATTGAACTGAGTTAATACATGGATCAGGTTTATGCCTGAGTTAATACAATTACTGATGGGAACATCGATTAAGCGATACTTGCCACCAATATGGACAGCTGGTTTCGCTCGGTAACTGGTCAATGGAGAAAGTCGTTCCCCACGGCCACCACCTAAAATGATTGCTCCTAACCTAACTTTTGAAGACTCCATGATTACCTCACTTTTTGACTTGATAGAGCTGAAAATATTGCCGGGCGGACCGATCCCATGAAAAATCCTGTGACATTGCACGTTTAATCAGATTTGTCCATTCTGCTTTATTGTTGAAAGTATTTAATGCTAAGCCCAATATACGCCTGAGCTCTGAAAGTTCATATGGCTCAAAAACGAATCCTGTTCCGGCTCCAGAGGACCACTGTGCCACGGTATCACCCAAACCACCGGTTTTGTGGACGATAGGAATGGTACCGTATCTGAGGCTGTATAGTTGGTTTAAACCGCAGGGTTCAAAGCGACTGGGCATGAGGAACATATCGGAGCCAGCCTCGATCAGGTGTGCGAGGGGCTCATTAAAACCGTCATCAAATGCGATACGACCGGGATGTCTTTTGCTGGCTGCCTGCAATTGTTTTGCGATCACTGGATCACCAGATCCTAGAAAGATGAACATGGCTCCTTGTTTTACAAATTCATCCAGTAAATCAACAATCAGGGGAAAGCCCTTGTTCTCAACCAACCTGGATATGGATCCAAGTAGCGGTGCCTCAGGATCATTGTCCAAGCCCGCTTGGTTCAGCAATGCTAGTTTATTCTCAAGCTTACCGCTTAATTTGTTGGCAGAAAAGTGAGCGGGTGTGTATGTATCATGCTCAGGACTCCAGTAATCAGTATCGATTCCATTTATAATGCCTGTGATTTTTAATCTGGCCGCTTGAATAACCTGTTCACTGTACTCATCAACATTTTCTCCAGCTAACAACTCCTGGGCATAGCCCGGACTAACCGTTGTAACGGAGTCAGCATGTTCAATGCCTTCCAAAAGAGCGCTATAATTATCCCATTGGGTCTTGCTTAGCTGGTCCTGGGTGATCTCGGGTAACAGTTTCAGCTCTTTCACAGAGAAATGACCATGATACAGGAAATTATGGATGGTTAGGACGGTCCTGATCTGCAGGTCGTGGGTCTTGACTAGAACAGGGAGCAGTCCAGAATGATGATCGTTACAATGGAGAATATCGGTTTTTATAATCTTGCGCAG
>JAUVDF010000105.1 GCA_030595455.1 Fidelibacterota bacterium
TGTCAATCAACTAATTGCCATGATAGCAGCGACCAGGATTACATTTTGGGTTTCACAGAGATTGAAATACCCCTAACTAAATTAGACTCAGCTCTAGATTTAATTCTTTTTAACTATTTCATCGTGGTGATGGTCTTTCTAATTTTACTCATGGGGGTTCTGCTGTTCTTTGTCCAGCGCCGGATCAACCGACCGTTAAAACGCATTGTAGAAGCCAGTCGTGCTGTGACAGATGGTAATATGTCAATCCGCGTCGATGTTGAATCAAGTGAACTTGTTGATATTCGTCAAGTAGCTATGGCTATCAATACTATGCTCGAATCTATTAACAAGAGTAGTCGCAAACTCCAGCAATGGTCCAATGAGCTAGAAAAAAAAGTGAGAATTAAATCAGAGGACATTGCCAGATCTCAAAATGAGATCTTTCAGATTGAACGTCTTGCTTCATTAGGTCGCTTATCGTCATCGGTAGCCCATGAAATTAATAATCCTCTGGCAGGTGTCCTCACTTACGCAAAGCTGGTTTCCCGTATTCTGCAAAATTCGGTGTTAACTGATGAAAAGAAAGCCGCCATCTTACAGCATTTAGATATGATTCAATCTGAAACCACTCGTTGTGGTAATATTGTAAAAGGCTTATTGAATTTCTCTAGAGATCGCAGCCCTAAATTCAAACTGCTAAATCTCAATACTATTCTACTTGAAACTGAACAATTAATCCAGCATAGTTTTCAAATATCAGATGTTAGTCTCGTGTCAGACTTTTCGGCTTCAAGAGATCAAATTCAGGCCAATGGAAATCAAATTATACAAGCCTGCTTGGCCGTACTAACCAACGCCTTGGAAGCGGTCAAAGGCGATGGTGATAACCTGGTCACCTACCGCAGTTTTAATCCTGATATGGAACATATTACCATTGAAATCAGGGATAATGGCATCGGTATCCCTGCCGAGGATATTGAACATATTTTTGAACCATTCTTTTCCCGTAAAAAAGAAATGTCTGGAATTGGCCTGGGTCTGGCGGTCACCTATGGTATTCTAGAACAACACAAAGCGAAAGTGACAGTTGAATCTGCCCCTGGTAAAGGCACAAGTATTAAATTCAAGTTTGAACTAGCAGACGGAGGGACAAGTGATGGAAAATAATCTTTCCATATTGATCGTGGATGATGAACTCTCAGTACGGGATTCTCTCTCAAACTGGTTTATTGAAGATGGTTATTCTGTAGATACTGCAGAGGATGCCAAAGTAGCCCTCAAGAAAATTGAAGCCTTTAACTTCCACATTATTCTGGTAGACATCAAACTACCGGGCATGGACGGCCTTGAGTTGAACCGGCGCATCAAATCCATTAATGAAGATACTATTGTGATCATCATGACTGCCTTTGCATCAGTCGATTCAGCTGTTGAAGCTCTAAAGGACGGAGCCTATGACTACGTTTGCAAGCCATTCGATCCAGACGCAGTTACTCATATTATCAGGAATGCAAGTAAGAATATCCAGTTGAGTACTGAGAACCTATCGCTACAGGAGCGGATCAAAAGCTTGGTAAATGTTGAAGATATTGTGGGCAAGAGTGAAGGTATTTTAAAGGTGCTGGAGCAGGTACGGGTGGTAGCAGAAACTGATTCTACTGTGATTATTACCGGAGCTAGTGGTACGGGTAAAGAATTGTTTGCCAAAGCCATTCATATGAACTCCCCTCGTCGCTTTTTTCCCATGGTTACGGTTCATTGCGGTGCCATAGCCGAAAGTCTCATGGAAAGTGAATTATTTGGGCATGAACGGGGAGCATTTACCGGTGCTCAGTACGCGCGAAAAGGCAAATTCGAAATGGCTGATGGCGCAACTCTATTCCTGGATGAGATTTCAACTATATCCATGAAGATGCAAATTGAACTATTACGGGTGCTGGAGACAAAGCACTTCACCAGGGTTGGTGGGAACCGAGAATTCAAATCTGATTTTCGGGTTATTTGTGCTACTAATAGAGACCTAAAATCTATGGTCGATGCCGGAGAATTCAGAGAAGATCTCTATTACCGCTTAAATGTCTTCACCATCGACATTCCACCCTTACGTGAAAGGATTGAAGACATTAAGCTATTAGCTCAACATTTTGTCAAACTCTATGCTGAGCAAATGAATAGAGGCACAAAATTCATTGGGAAACGCGCTATGAACGCCTTAGAGAATTACCCCTTCCCAGGGAATGTACGAGAACTGGAAAATCTAATCGAACGTGCCATTGTTATCGGTACTGGTGATAGTGTCCGTTTGAAAGACCTACCTTTCGATCGTGAGATTTCAAAGCCAAGCTGGGAATCAATAGGTGAAATGGAGCATCACCATATCGAAGGCATCCTGGATAAATACGATTGGAATATCTCACGGGCAGCAAAGGCGCTAGGTGTTGACCGGGTGACACTATACAGTAAAATTAAAAAATATAAAATCGAGAAGGGTAAATAGAGTAGCTTCGGATTTTATTCATGTCCTTAATCAGGATTATCCCCTTACAATTCTCCAGAGTAGATTTACTGGAGAAAATGCTACCTGTCATCAGCTCTCATTTTAAAATGGAAACCAGGCTGAGTGACTGGCATATAGATCTTACTCAATTCTTTGACCCAGTCCGTTCTCAGTATAATGCAAATGAAATGATCCAACAGCTGATCCCCCTGGCAGAGAAGGATGACAAAATCGTTGGCGTTACCGATCTCGACCTCTTTATTCCCGTCCTTAGTTTTATCTTTGGGCAAGCCTACCTGGGTGGCTCTGCTGCGCTAATTTCCGGTCATCGTTTGGAAAATCAACGCTACGGTTTAGCAGATGATCCAAAACTATATGCTGACCGCCTGATTAAATGTATGGTTCATGAACTAGGCCATGCTTTTGGGCTGAAGCATTGTCTTCATCCCGGTTGTATCATGGTCTCCACCACCTATGTAGAAGAGATGGATCAAAAGCTAGATCGGTTTTGCAGAAACTGCGGTAGGGAGCTTGCACAAATAAAGGGCTAATCCCTTAACGTGGCACATCCTCATAAGCATCTTTGATCTCGTCTATAGCTAATTGGATTGCCAGCGTGATATAGTCATGTACCAGCAGTTTAATATTAGCTAGTTTGGGATCATTATAAAGTCCCTGTGTGATAATATCTCGGGTAACTGTCAAGGCACCACACAGCTCTTCCAGGCTCACATTTTCTTCCATGCGTCGGTGCGAAAGTCCCTGGGCAAAGGTTATCATAATGGATCGATCTCCATGGCGCACAGATGTCAATAAGTTATTGTAGACTACATTGATATGCCATTTGAGCTGCTCAGGCTCCATTTTTTGATAGAAACAAAAACGTCTTTGGTTCTCCGGATGCATTAACTCAGTATAAATCTTTTCAACCAGAACTTCATGTAATCTAACCATTTCCTCAGCCAGAGTTAGAGCGGGGCGATTTCCCTTAAAACGTCTCAGGCGATCAATATTCTTACGGTGCCATTCATCTGGACGTGATTTCATGTTTTCTATTAAGTGGAGCAAACGCCTTGAAATGTGATGTCGTGCTTTAGGATGCCAGTCCAGGGTATTTCTAGTATAGGAACAATCTGTGGGGAATTGTTTATCAATATAATCGGTCATCCATAATTTTTCAAAAGGTCGATTCCCAATGACACGCCCCCTCAGATCTCTTGCCAGGACACCTATTCTCGCAATGATGATGGGGATGGAAATTGGGACTTTCTCTTCTCCATAATAATGACGAGTGGCCAATGTGAAGAGCTCTTTCAGCGAAGTTGGCTTATCTGAACTGGCCAGAAAAATGTTAAAATTATCAAGCTCGGCTGTTTTCTCCAGAATCTTCTCAAACATTTTAATAACGCAGCAAACATTGACGTAGGGAATGGCCATACTACCCTTCCCAGGGACTATGCGGGCGTCCCAGCGATTAGATAACCAGATCTTAAAAAAATTATACAGGGGTTCATACTCACACCAGTCACTGTACACTGCGGCTAGCCTGATAACGGTACAGGGATAACTTACAGAAGCTTCTTTTACCAGTTTTTCGCCAATTTGTTTAGTGATTGCATAGGGGAAAGTCGCATCCAATTCACTTTGTTCATAAACCAGGTCTCCCTTTACCGGAAAATTACTGGCGACCAGGGAGCTGGTAAATATGAAGCGCTTGATATTACCAGTATGAGCCAATTCCAGCAACTGGCGAGTCGCCTGGACGTTTGTTTTTTGGTATATCTCAGAATCAATTTGATCCCCAAAATCATAGTAGGCAGCCAGATGAAAGATAAAATCAATACCTGTTTCTTGATTGGCTTTTGTAAACGCTTTACTAAATTTTTCTTCATCGGTGATATCAACTAAAACCCAGTTGATATTTGGGTGGGCTTTTATACCAACTTCTTTCTGAGTTCGACGAGCAAAAGCAATGACACGGTAGTCAGGACATAAATGTCTTACCAGGTGTCGACCAATAAAACCAGACGCTCCGGTAATTAGAACAGTTAAGATTTGCTGATTTTCCCCCATTGAACCCCACTCAATATTGATCTATTCGATCAATGATACCTCGGTCTATCTATTATGAAACCGAGTGTATGAAGCTGGTGCTAAAGCTATATCATAAGCATCTTCAATCTCATCAATAGCCATCTGAATCGTAAGGTCTATATCGTCGCGAATACGTTGTTCAAGATCGTGGACAGGATCATAAGTTTGCAGGTTCAGGATCACATTTTCAGAAAGACTCTGATAGACATCTACGACCTCTTCTAATTTAAACCCTTCATGGATACGAATACTAGCAATGAATCTAGCGTAATTCGACATGGATAAACGGTCCCCTGTTCGGACAGAGACCTTCAGCAGGTTAAATAAAATACCTAAATACCA
>JAUVDF010000136.1 GCA_030595455.1 Fidelibacterota bacterium
TTTCAGGCTATTTTCCGCAGATTTAACCGTATTGGAGAGTAGCATAGCTATAGTCATGGGTCCCACTCCACCCGGTACAGGTGTAATAGCTGACACTTTGTCCAGGACGCTATTGTAATCTACATCGCCAACCAGACGATAGCCTTTTTCAGTGCTTGAATCATCAACACGATTAATACCGACATCAATGATTACTGCACCATCTTTAACCATATCAGCACCAATAAATTCAGGTGCACCAGCTGCAACAATCAGGATATCAGCTTGCCGGGTGTGTACACCCATATCAGGTGTCCGAGTATGAACCAGAGTAACCGTCGCATTTGCCAGAGCGTGTTTCTGAATCATAAGATTAGCCATCGGTTTGCCCACAATATTGGAACGACCAACAACCACGACGTGCTTGCCTTCAGTTTCAATATCATAATACTTCATGATCTCCAGAATCCCCGCAGGGGTGCAGGAAACGAACCCATCAAGTCCTAACACTAACTTGCCAACACTAACCGGGTGAAAGCCATCAACATCCTTTTCAGGAATGATGGACTCGATTACACGTTGTGAATTAATGTGACCTGGCAGGGGCAATTGTACGAGAATACCATGGACTAGGGCATCCTGGTTTAATTTCTCAACCTGCTCCAGCAGAGCTTCCTCGCTGGTATCTGCAGGTAAACGCAGAACCTGAGAATTAAAACCGAGTTTTCCACTTTGGCGTTCCTTAGAACGAACATAGACTTGTGAAGCAGGATCATCACCAACCAGAACAGCTGTAAGACCCGGTTTAATACCGCTATTGGCCAGTGAGGCTATTCGTTCGACCAGCTCAACTTTAATTGAGTCTGAAACAATTTTCCCTTTTAGTATCACAGGACTATTTGGCAAGGGCTGTACTCCTGGATTCTCTAATGACAACCACCTTAATTTGACCTGGATAAGTCATTTCCGCTTCAATACGGCCAGCGATCTCCAGACTTAAAGTTTGGGCCTTAGAGTCATCAATTTTATCACTTTCAACCATAACCCGAACTTCTCTTCCAGCCTGGATTGCATAAGATTTCGAGACACCTTCAAATCCGGTGGCAATGCCTTCCAGATTGCGGAGTCGTTTGATATAACTTTCCAGAGTATCTCCCCTGGCGCCCCGTCGTGAGCCACTAATGGCATCAGCAGATTGTACCAGAGCCGAGATAGGTCCAGTCATGGGAACTTCTTCGTGGTGTGATTCTATGGCATTAATAACAGCCTCCGGTTCACCAAATTTACGGGCATACTCACCACCAATTAAAGCGTGGGTTCCATCTGTGTTACGATCTATTGCTTTCCCAAGGTCATGGAGGAATCCGGCACGACGCGCCATAACTCCATCCATATCGAGTTCAGCGGCCATAAGTCCGGTCAACCAACCCACTTCGATACTATGCTTCAAAATATTCTGGCCATAACTCGTTCGGTATTTCAAGCGGCCGATCAGTTTCATGATCTGGGCATGGAAAGCAGGTAAATGCAATTCAGTGAGTGCATCTTCAGCTGCAATTCGCATTTCCTCATCCACATCAGCTGTAGCTTTCTTGATCATTTCTTCGATACGAGCAGGATGAATTCGGCCATCCTGTACCAGATTCGTTAAGGCGACTCGGGCAATTTCCCTACGAACGGGATCAAAGCCTGACAATACAACGGCTTCCGGTGTATCATCAACAATCAGTTCCACACCGGTGAGTTGTTCAAAAGTTCTAATGTTACGCCCCTCACGTCCAATAACCCGACCTTTCATCTGGTCAGAAGGCAATTCCACAACTGAAACAGTTGATTCAGCGGTATGATCAGCAGCTGATCTTTGGATCGCAGAAATAACAATCTTATTAGCCTCTTTATTGGCATTGGTAACAGCTGTCTCACGGATTTGTTTGGTGATGTGAACGGCCTCAGCCTCAGCAACTTCTTTGAGATTATCGATGAGCATATTCTTAGCCTCATCTTGAGTCATATGCGCGATACCCTCCAGCTTCTGATTCTCCTGTAAAACAAGTTCATCATAATGCGTTTTTTCTTCTGTTAGCTCTTGAAGTTTCTGGGATACCTGAGCTTCGACTTTTCTAATATCCAATTCTTTGCGATCTAGAGATTCAGATTTACCATCTAGCTTTAGCTCTCGATTAGAGATATTTTTCTGAGATTCATGTACTTCCTGAAATTTGCTTTTGACTTCTTCATCCGCTTTCTGGATAATTTTTCGAGCCTCATCTTTGGCTTCCAACTCTTTTTCTTTGACGATAGTCTGAGCATCTTTTTCAGCTGTAGATACGATTTGTTCTGCCAGGTTTCCAGCAGCCTTCGTCTTCATTTTAAAGGAGTATGAAACAAGGGGAATTGCGACTGCAAAGCCCAAAGCAACTGTAATTAGTGGGATAAACGAGTTAAAATCCATAGGTTCCACCTTTCATATATGATGAAAACCTTTGGAAATCTTATGCCTGTAAACAGGAGAAAG
This sequence comes from Fidelibacterota bacterium, assembly GCA_030595455.1. Lineage (GTDB taxonomy): Bacteria > Fidelibacterota > UBA8477 > UBA8477 > JABMPR01 > JABMPR01. The sequence goes on from JAUVDF010000136.1 coordinate 2,495, forward strand.
GTGTGTTCACACCCTTATAGTAGAATTCGAGACCTTATGTGCTAAGTGTTTCGTCAATGAGTTCAGAGAGGGCTTGTACACGCTCCTCAAATCGATTTTCTATTTTATCTTTGTCCTGACGGGCAGCAAATAGTTCATCTGTAATATTCATTCCCGCCAAAATGGCAACTTTACCCTCATCCTGGGCTGAGTTGGCACCTTCTTCAACTTCTCTCATTTTCATATCGACGTAATTGGCAACACCGCTGATATAACTAGAATCAGCCTTACCCTTGATAGTGTAAGACTTACCATGTATAGTCACTTGTACTGTATTGTTATCTGCAATGTTCATCACATCGTTCACTTATTCATTTACTACAGTCTAGAATTCGCGTCATAATATTTCCAGCTCCGCATCGATCATTTCAATCATACTGTTTAGCTTACTACGGACAGCACTAACATTTCCAACTGTACCATCCGAAGACCGCTCTATGATCTGATTGCGAAGGGAAAGGTTTTCTTTTTTTAATAAGCTCACATGGGCAACAAGTAATCTCACCTTATCTTCAAACTTGCTTAGGACATCATCGATCACTAGATAGCCTCTCTTAATGTGGCGTTGTACGCGTCTTCCAATCCGTTGAGAATTCGCTTGAAATCTTTATCAATTTCTTTTTCAGTAAGCGTTCTCTTCTGATTTTGAAAAACCAGTCTAAATGTAAAACTTTTTTTGCCACTTGCAATAGATTTTCCTTCATAGATATCGTATAAACGGCTATATATTAAGTACTTACCAGCTTTTTCTCTGATAAGCATTTCAATATCTGCATAAATGACGTTGGCATCAACCAAGATGGAAAGATCACGTTCAACCGTTGGGAATACTGATACTTTTTCGTATTTGGCCAACTGGTTTAGTCCAATATCTTCAGGTATATAGACCTCGGCATAGACTCCTGCCAGGTTCAGATTCCTAACGCTGTTCTGGTCTGAATTACCCAGGATACCAATCCGTTTCTTGTTCAGTACTATCTCTAACGCATTCGCAAAGAGCTTGTGTTCCATTGACTTAAATGAAAGTTCTTCCTTGAATAAGTCCATGAAAAGTGACCTTAAAAGCCCCTTCATGTGAAATATATCAGCAGGGACAGCCTGTTGTGACCATTGCTGAACCTGCATATCACCGGTTAGTAATATGGCTAAATGAGACCGTTCCTTGGCACCAGTTTCAGAATTAGGGTCAACCGTACTCACCTGACCTAGCTCAAATAGCTTCAAATCAGCCTGACGTCGATTCAGATTGTAATCGGCAGCCTTGGCCATACCAATCAACAGGGAAGTACGGATAGAGGCCATATCTCGTGAAAGTGGATTGGCTAACAAAAGTGGCTCTTCATCACCAAAGACGCTTGGATGCTCTTCAACGCTAACCAGACTATTACCATATATTTGGTTAAAACCAGTAGCAGCTAGGTGATCAATAATCTTTTCCCGCATCGTATCAGGGCTGACACCGCTCATTTTATTGGCAATGCTGAAATGTTCCGGAATTGGAATATTGTCATAGCCGTAGATACGACCCACTTCTTCAACAAGGTCTATCTCACGTGTGAGATCAGGGCGAAAGGTTGGAACCGTAACTTTAAATTTGTCGTCACCA
>JAUVDF010000147.1 GCA_030595455.1 Fidelibacterota bacterium
CTTTCAATAAACGGAAGCAGTATGTTCTCAAAGAATCTGTTGAATCTTTTTAAGAACCTCTTCCAGAATGAAGATAACAGTCTTGATTTTGAAGAAGAAGTTACTGCCGGTGCCTGTATCACTCATGATGGTCAGGTTCGCAATGAATTAGTTAATAAATCTATGACAGGAGGGCAGGCATAATGGAAAGTTTGATTGTCTCCATCTATGTTTTCACTCTGGCCGTGTTTATCGGTTTTGAGTTGATTACCAAAGTTCCACCACTGCTCCACACGCCCTTGATGTCTGGCTCAAATGCTATTTCAGGTATCACTGTTGTTGGTGCATTACTCGCTGCAAATGCAGACAATTGGGGCTTGAGCAGCATTTTAGGAATATTTGCCATTGCTTTTGCCATGATCAATGTGATTGGTGGCTTTATGGTAACAGATCGTATGCTAAGCATGTTCAAAAAAGATAAAAAAGCTGAGAAGGGAGCCTGATCATGATCTATCTGGAACAATTTTCTTATCTCCTGGCTTCTGTCTTATTTATCATTGCACTCAAAATGCTGGGTTCAGCAAAAACAGCCCGTAAAGGTATGCAGTATGCCATGTTTGCCATGGCTCTGGCAATTGTTATTACGCTGATCATATCCGGAATTGTGGGTCCAATTCAGATCATTATTGGTATGGTTGTCGGTGGACTCATCGGTGGTGTGGTTGCCAAGCGGATCGAGATGACCTCCATGCCGCAGATGGTAGCCCTTTTCAATGGTTTTGGTGGTATTGCATCGACCCTGGTTGCCTATTCAGAGTATCTGCGTTATAGTGGTGCCGAAACTATGGATGTTAGAGTTACCGTAATCCTAAGTCTTTTCATTGGTACTGTCACCCTGACGGGTTCGCTAATAGCTTATGCAAAACTACAGGGCGTTATGCCTGGCAGACCCATTGTATTACCTCTGCATCAGTTGCTAAACTTGCTGCTCGTCGTAGGAGTGGTGATCTTTGGTATTATGAATGTGATGGAGCCCAGTGTTCAAATGTGGGCCATTCTGATCATTGCTACCGCTGCCATCTTTGGGATCACATTTGTAATTCCCATTGGTGGAGCAGATATGCCAGTGGTAATCGCGCTCTTGAATTCTTATTCAGGACTAGCCGCTTCAGCCACTGGTTTTGTGCTATCTAATAATGTATTGATTATTGCTGGTGCCCTGGTTGGTGCTTCAGGTTTGATCCTGACCCAACTGATGTGCGATGCCATGAACCGTAGTCTGTTTAATGTGCTTTTTGGTGCTGTTGGAACTGATGACAGTACCGGTGACGCCGGAACCGGTGGTGGAGAACAGAAAACCGTTACTCGTTACACTGCTGAAGATGTTGCCATGATTATGGACACTGTTCAATCAGTCATCATCGTTCCTGGTTATGGTCTTGCTGTAGCACAGGCTCAGCATGTACTCCATGAAATGGGTGAGCTCTTGACCGCCAAGGGAATTGACGTAAAATACGCCATTCACCCAGTAGCCGGTCGCATGCCTGGCCACATGAATGTATTGCTGGCTGAAGCCAATGTTCCTTATGACGTACTCTATGAAATGGATGACATCAATGATGATTTCCAGAATACAGATGTTGCGTTGATTATTGGAGCCAATGATGTGGTGAACCCATCTGCCCGGACTAAGAAGGACAGTCCGCTGTATGGTATGCCGATTTTGAATGTGGATTATGCCCGGACGGTTATGTTTGTGAAGCGCTCTATGGGTGCTGGTTTTGCCGGTGAGGCTAACCCCTTATTCTTTGATGATAAAACCATGATGGTTTTTGGTGATGCTAAAGCCGTGATCACTGGATTGGTGAAAGCCCTTAAAGAAGAATAAGTCCGAACACTGAGCCGTCATCCCGAGCGGAGTCGAAGGACGACATCAAAATGTATAAAAAAGAGCCTCGATATTTCGGGGCTCTTTCTATTTCTACTTTTGATAATAATCTCAATAGCCCCGGGTTTTAACCCGGGGTTAGCAGATTCCTAATTCAATTGTTTTGTGAGCAGAGACATGTCTTAAAAGATGTCTCTGCTCACAAAACCAGATTGGCATGATCGCATAATTCCCCGCCCTAATGGACGGGGCTACTGAGAGAACACTCCGGTCCCAGGTTTTTTAAATGGCCAGGAATCTTTTATTTTAATTCAACACTTTCAATATGCTCCCAGTCTTTAACCTCACCCTGGGTTCTCATTAAGACAATACTATCAAGAGTAATCTCATCTGGTGGCTGAAAGGCTCGGATTATTTTTCTTTTTGCTGATGCGGGTATAAAACCATATAGTAAACTAATATGTGGAAAAAAAACATCAGCTGAATCCTGATTAAAAAGCGATCGGGCCACATCATTCATTGCTGTTAACTCGGGTGTCGCGATAATTTCGTAGTAGAGTGAGCGATAAAATGTCTCCTGCATGTCAAGGCGTCTCGGTTTTAATGTGATTGGGGAGCAACTTTGAGCTAATTCATGAAACACAGGGAGAATACGTTCTTGTTCTTCTGGAATCTGACCCAGTAGAGTCAGGTGAGGCTGAAAGAGGGGAGTATTAAACTGCTCACTCAGTTCATTGATCATCTGTTCAATTACTAAGCTGGAAATCGGGCTCGGAATTAACCAGATAGAATGTCCGGTTACCGGTGATGCTTTACCTTGGCTGTGCATTGTTATCGAACCAAATAAACTTTCTTTAAGATTTCAGTTACCTGTCCCTGCATATTATCGATCTGTAGCTTACAAATATACAAACCGGTTACGGCAATTCCTCCATAACTTGCCGCTCCATTCCAGGTCAGATTACCGCGATGAGCGACTGCTTTGATGAGTACCGGCTCAGCGATTTTCCGTCCAGCCATATCAAAAATCGTGATTGACATGAGCGCTTGTTCAAAAGGCAGTTCATAATGGATAATCAACTCATCCTGCTGTCCATCTCCATTGGGTGTAAATGGATTGGGAGCCAGGTTAATGAGTAAATCAGGGACTAGCTCTAACAGATCCAGACTGTTTTTATAACCAGGGCTTGAGGCTGATTCATAAATACAGACACCCCAGTTTTCTGAATCAATACCAGCTTTCCCTGAGCGGATACGTTCCCAGGAACGTCCTTCCACCAATGCACTAAAATCATCATAGGCCATTTGATCCATAAGCTTACCCTGTGGATCAAACAGTTTAACAGCATCTGCTGTGTTGTTCAGAGTGGGGAACCCTGGAATATTCAGCATGGTCACGCTCCAGGGACGACCGACTATATAGTCCTGATCACTTAACAGGAGATAATCGTTTGCCGCAAGGTTCAGGCTACTATCCGTAATCACTTTCCCAGTGGCTTTAGCATCTGAAAATTGCCAGTTCTTGAGATTCACTGAGCGATTGCTGCGATTGTAGATTTCGATCCATTCGGCCTGATCAACTCTGGGAATCGGCATAATCTCATTAATGATCAGGGAGGACTCCGAGCAACCCAGGTAAGTCTCCAGGTTGAAGTTATTGTCTTCAGGACTGGCATCTTCCAGTAGACTGATTTCAGTTTCAATTGCAATCCAGCCACAACGATCAAGCAGTACTTCGATAAGCCATACAAGGGTATCCCCGGCTAGTATCTCAGGTAAAGGGTTCTCCCTGAGGACAAGTCGCTGATCTTGCTGGAAAATTTGAAGTTTGAGATTTGCTGAGCTAATAGAAGCAGAACCATGGTTTATGATTGTGACTTTTAGTTCAAGCGCTTCGTCTGGTTCAGGGGCAACAACCTGGATCGTATCCAGGCTCAAATTATACTGGGGGAGGGTTACTGAATTGCTGTAACCTGGCGTGCCATCTTCCACGAGTGAT
>JAUVDF010000022.1 GCA_030595455.1 Fidelibacterota bacterium
CTGCTCTGACAGCCATCGAATTAGATGCGCCCACTGTAGCTGACAGTCTCTATAATCTCACTTTGAGTGATAATAGTAAAGAATTGTGGCTCATGCTTGATGTCACTGATTTTGGTGAGTTAGGGTGGCTGGTTGAAGCAAAGGATCATTATATCGCAACTAAATTCATCTTAGATGAGACCCCTAACCCTGCTCTGTTACCATATAATGCAGGGATTGATGTAACTGCCTATATGCAATTTGTATTGAATTCCAGTCCCATATTTAGTAGTGCTGAAGAGGATACCACCCAATGAGCAGGATGATTACAGGACTTGGGGTCTGGCTTTTATTAGCGACTGCAGGGTTTGGGCAGGCTCACACAGATGCACGCGGCCTGGGGCTTTGTAATGCCTATACTGTTACATCTCGTGGTGTCTCAGCGGTGGGGTATAACCCAGCCAATTTAGGCTATACTGAAGATTTAAAGTTTAATGTTAATATTTTTGACGTGCAGATTTCTGCCTATAATAATTTTATGTCTCTGGAATTATTTAACCGATATTTCACAGGTGACTTTAACGGTGATCCGATCAATTTGGAAAATAAGTTGCCAAATAGTAATCAGACCCATAAAGAGTATATCCTGGCACAGATTCCTGATGATGGTTTTGCAATTGGACTCGGGGTCAGTATCCCGATTCCAGGCTTGAACGTATCCTGGGGAAATTATGCAGTTACCTCTGGATTGGAATACTTTCAGCAAAACTCTCTCCCTCGTGGACTATTTGAAATGGTACTGGAGGGGAATCAAGTCAATCGTTCTTTTGACCTGGCCATTTCCCAGGATTTGCTTTTAGTATCCAATTTCGGGTTCTCCTTTGCCATCCCATTTGAGAAATACAATGTCGGCGCTACTATAAAGTATTTAGCTGGCCTTGGTTTTGCCGGTGTGGATTCTTCTGGAGGTAGTTTTAGTACGCTTGCTACTGGACTTGAATCAGATGGCTTCTATCGCTATACCAGAGCGATAGGTGGTAATGGATTGGCCGTAGATATCGGGTTTAATACACATAAAATTGGTAACTGGCAGTATGGATTGGCAATCAATAATGTGATTGGATTCATCAACTGGGGCAACGACAAGAACTACATTGCCAGAAATATTAAGCTTATAGAATCAGTTGTACCCATTCGTAGTATGCTGCAAATCTCTACCGATAGCACATCTTTCTCGGCAAGTACCCTATATACCATGGAAATGGAAAATGTGAATGTGACAGATGCTCTGGGAAATACGGATAGCCTTTTTGCCATGGAGCAGCAGGTAGTGGCTACACCAGATAGCATTAGAATGAATTATCCTGCCATCTTTAGGCTAGGTGCCAGTTATCAGTATAAAGAAGACTTCATTGTTATGGCTGATCTCTCCGCCGGATTAGATGACTACTACTTTGCCAGTCGCAAATGGAGAGTGGCCTTGGCAACAGAATGGATTCGCTTCAAAATGGTTCCCATCAGATCCGGACTAGCATTTGGTGGTCCCTATGGTCGTGAAGCCTCTATAGGTGCTGGAGTTCATCTGCTTTGGTTTGATGCTGACATTGCGCTTAAATTCCTAGGGGGCTTGTCATTAACTACTGCCGAAGGAATTGAACTCGGGATTAATTTTCAATTCAAACGGTAATAAGCATCTTTTGTCAAGTATAGCATGGACTCGATCGATAAAACCAAGCTAGAGATTCTGGGGCTTTTCCCCTTCTTTAGCAATCTCTCAGACTCATTCCAACGTAAACTTATTAAGCATGCTGAAGTAGCAAGCCTGCCGATTGGTGCTTCCTATTTTGAGGAGGGACACAGCTGTAGTCAGATCGCGCTGGTGGGTAAGGGTGATATCAGAGTATTCAAACGCGGCGAAAGTGGGCGGGAAATAACCCTATACCACGTAGAGCGTGGTGAGACCTGTATCTTAACGGCATCTTGTGTTTTAGCCCAGTCTCCATATCCGGCAACAGCTGTCGTTGATCGTGAAGCACAAGCAATTATTTTTCCGGCAGATCTGTTTAGGGATTGGGTAGCTCAAAATGAAGTAATACGGCAGTTCGTTTTTTCCTCACTAGCCAATCGCATGGAAGGTGTGTTATCACTGATTGAAGAACTAACCTTTCGTAAACTCGATCAACGTTTGATGCAGTTCTTGCAGGACAAAACCAAAGCCACTAGTCAGAAACAGTCAATTAAGATGACCCATGAGGAAATTGCAGTAGAGCTTGGATCAGCTCGTGAGGTTATTAGTCGAATCCTAAAAGATTTTGAGCGCCGTGGTATTATTCAACAAAATAGGGGTGCTATAGTATTGCAGGATCAATTCCTGTAAAGACCCTGACTTTCCCTGGAAGAATACTTTTAGAAATTTTTTTGTCCATATGTGATAATGTCACAGAAGTCTCTAGTGATCGTTTTCATATTATACCCGTAAGATAAATAACAACGATTTGACAGAGGAGTATGATATGAAAAAAAATATTGGTTCAACAGAGAAAGTTATTCGGCTCATCCTGGCTGTAGCTTTATTTAGCCTGTTCTTTATTCTAGATGGGAATGCGCGTTACTGGGCATTGGTGGGTTTTGTACCCCTGATCACTGGAGTAATAAATTTTTGTCCAATCTGGCATGTTTTCGGGGTCAATACCTGTAAGCTTAAAGCCTAAAGCTAGTTCAATCAAAACTGAGTCAGCCTTCGTACTTGAGGAAGGCTGACTCAGTTTTTTTATACCTGACTTTACAGTAAAAAGGGGTTATTTCTTAGAAGTCTGGACGAAAAGCCAGATCCCTGCCAACAATAGTACCACATCTCCAAACCAGACCGCAAATGCGGGATGTATAGAAATATTATAGGCTACTTTCTGTCCCCCAATAAGTAGTATGTAATATACAAACAGAGCTACGACACTTTTACCAACGCCCAGGGCAAGATTCTCACGAGTCCCTTGCAGGGCAAAACTAATCCCTAAGAAAATGACAATGAAGCCAGTCATTACATAAGCCAGCTTAAAGTGATAATCCACGACCCAGCGGTGTGGGTTAAGCCCCAGCAATTTTTTCTTCTCAATGAACTCACCCAGTTGAAAAATATTCATTTCATCCGGTCTGATTTGCTCTTTGCGAATATCAAGTGGGGTTAGGGAAATAGGTAGCTGATCAGCGAGGCTCATCTGGGAGAACAAGAGTCGTCCTTGAGCATCAAATTGTCGATTTAAGCCCTCACTCCTGTCCCAACTCTGTAAGGAATCATTCCAATGAAGCTGGGCATAATCCCAGCGCTCTGTGATTCCGGAATCTTTATAGGCCAGGATTGAGATGTCTTTCCCAATATTTTTCAATACATCGTAGGATTTGATGACAATGATATTTCCATTAAGATCCTGACGAATAACCTCTTTTAGTTTCTTGGGGCTTCGCGCAGGTTTTAAGATATTCCGGGTAATTTCCTTGTGTTTATGATTAAAAGGCATAACCACCAGGTTTTGGAATACGAATTGGAATAAAGTGAAGAATATTCCTAATAGTAAGAGCGGACGAGCAATCCGAAACATGCTGACCCCTGAAGCTCTTAGTGCTGCTATCTCATAGTGCTTGTTCAGTGTCCCCAGTGAGAAGACGGTAGCCAGCAACATACTCATCGGTAAGGCCATATCGATAAAGTATGGGAGGCTATAGCCATAGTAGAGCAGCATAATGTCTCCACCTGCTCCGGCATCCACAAAATTATCAATCTTTTCTACAAAATCAGCAATTGTAAAGACACCAATTAGACCCAGAAGTACGGTTCCCATTATGGAAAAAAAGGCGCGGATCAAATATCGATCAATGAGTGACAGGAAGCCCAAATGTAATCCTGCTTAGCGCTCTTGGATAAAGACGGTTTCGATACGAGTGGGCGTCGATGATGATATTACGTAGCGGTGTGTCTCAGTCAGATATTGCTCATTCTTTTGGGGGATATGACCCAGGCTATCAATTAGAAAGCCTGCTAAAGTTTCATACTCACCAGTGGGGATACCGAAATCATGCTGTTCATTCAATAAGTCAACTTCAGCATTGCCCTTTACGAGCAAACCTTTGTCCAGAACCTGCACCGGCGAATCTTCTTCATCAAATGCATCGGTAAACTCACCAAACAATTCCTCAGAAATATCCTCCATTGTGATCAGACCTGCGGTCCCACCGTATTCATCAATAACAATAGCGATTGATAAACTTTTCACCTTCATTTCAGCCAGGAGTTCACCTGCCGCTTTGGTCTCAGGGACGAAATAGGCTTCTCTTAGAACTTCCGGCAATTCTGAAGCCCCTCTGAAAATATCGTGGAGAAAAATAATCCCCTTGATATCATCAATGGTCTCTTCATATACGGGTAACTTTGAATAGCCTGACTCCATGAATGCTGCTTCAACCTCTTGGATACTACTATCAATTGAAATAGCGGTAATATCTGGCCGAGGAGTCATAACCTCGCCAATAGAAGTGTCTTTGAAGGTGAAGATACGCGCAATCGTTTGACGCTCATGTACATCAACACCACTCTCTTCACGGGGGTCATTAAACAACAGATGTAATTCCTCTGTATCCAGGTTGGTCTGACTTTCTACCTCATCGCTACGGAGAATTTTCTTCCGGTAGAAATTTAGAATTATTGTTAAAGGATAGAGCAGTATCTCAGCAATCCGGACAAAACGACCAAAAAACAACATGGAGGCATTTGGAAATTCTCGAAATAGGGTTTTCGGGATAATTTCACCAAAAATTAACACGCTTGTTGAAATTATCAGGAGAATTAAGCCCTCACTGGCAATTACGCGGATTAACATGACTGTAGCAAAAGAAGTGGTCATGATGTTGGCAATATTATTACCCACCAGTGTTGCTGTTAGAAATTTTTCAGGCTCTTGACTGGCTTTCAAAGCTGAAGCCGAACCGCGAACGGCTCTTCTTTGCCAGACCTCTAATTGTAAGCGATTAGAAGATAGCAGCGCTATTTCAGCACCAGCAAAGATAAAGCTGAGGATTAGCCCGATTAGAGCCAGGATGAGCTCAATCATGAGGATATAAAGTTCTGATTATGGCAGGTTTTCATTTTCACGTTCAACATACAAATAATATAATTTGTTCCAAGGTCGAACAATAGGGTGCTCTTAAGCAATCCAACAAACTATGGAGATGTGAAAAATACAAGTTTCAAAGCCATGTATGCCGATTATTCTATAGGCCTATGCAAGTAGCACAATTATCAGTAGCATGTCGTGCAGCTCTTCAAGAAATATGGACAAGCGAGCTAAATCCAACCAAAAAACGATTTTTAGCTTTAGGACTTGTTGCTTCAACAACGACTCTCAATGATGGAGCCATGCTGGGTGAGTGGATCCCACGATTTGATGGTATCCTGGACCAGGAGGCTATTGAGGAGGCCGTGCTCCAAACCCTGCTTTTTGCTGGTTACCCCAAAACTATTGAAGCACTAAAGATTATCAGAAAACACTTTCCCCAGGCGAGTGCTGGGAAGCAAGTTGATAATCATAAAGTAAGTGGTCATACAACCAGTAAAATTATTTATGGAGAGCACCATGCACGGCTAATTCAGATTATGGATGAGCTGCACCCGGATCTGACTCGCTGGATGATCGAAGATGGGTATGGTCGAGTTCTTTCCAGACCGGGACTAAGCCTTCAAGAACGTGAGATCACGGTAATTGCTGCTCTCATGTCATCGGGGATGGTCAATCAGTATGGAGCTCATATTCGAGGAGCTTTATTTACAGGTATAGAAGTAGATGATATCATCTGGTTTACAAACGTTTTCGGATGTATTATTGCCGTCGAAATGAGAGCAGCATTTGAAAAAGTGACAAACAAGATTCTAGCGACAGTAAATCAATAATATTTTTTGGAGATAAGGCATTAAATGACATCAAAACTGGGAAAATTACTGACCGAGCAACGGAATCCCAATAGCATGAAGCTGGATTCATCCTCCATTCGTGATATTTTGGAGATCATTAATCAGGAAGATCAAATTATTGCTGGTCGTGTTGCTGAGCAGATGGATGATATTGAGAAAGCCACCAATTTGGTAGATCAGGCATTTCAAAATGAAGGTCGTTTGATCTATACTGGGGCTGGAACCAGTGGTCGCCTGGGTGTCTTAGATGCCTCTGAGATTCCACCAACCTATAATGCCTCCAGTGAACGAGTTCAGGGCTTTATCGCCGGTGGTTATTCGGCGCTGAGAAATGCTGTGGAAGGTGCTGAGGATTTTCCAGAAGATGGTCGTAAGCTGATCGATGAAATTAATGTTAGTAGTAAAGATGTGGTTATGGGAATTGCTACTAGCGGCGTGACACCCTACGTTTTGGGTTCATTGCAACGTGCTAAAGAGCTGGGTGCCGCAACGGTCTTTTTTACCTGTGCTGACCGGAGTCACATCGACATTGATGTAGATGTGCTTATTTCAGTGCCTGTGGGGCCAGAAGTTGTAACTGGATCAACCCGTATGAAATCAGGTACTGCCACTAAAATGGTGCTTAATATGATCACCACTACGGCTATGATTAAACGGGGTAAGGTTTATGAGAATCTCATGGTTGACTTGAAGGCTACAAATGTCAAACTTGAAGATCGAGCTCGTCGGATTGTCTCAACCATTACCGGTTGCAGCTATGAAGAAGCGACTGACCTGTTAATCAAAGCTGATAATTATGTAAAGGTTGCCTTGGTTATGTATAATGGCAATGCTTCAGCTGAAGAGAGTCGACAGTATCTGGAAAAATTTGCCGGTAGTGTGCGAGAGGCTGTTGAAGCACTCGAAAAAACACACAATAATTAACCACAGAGCGTACAGAGGGTTTTAATAAGCCTTGGAAAAGGAAATTAGGAGAAATTATAAATGAACATCAATGAATTTATTTTTAGAGAATATGATATACGCGGAGAAGTCGCAGTTGACTTTCCTGAAGAAGTTGTCGTTGCCCTTGGAAAAGCATTTGCAACAATCGTCAAGCGTCGTGGCGGAAAAAAAATCACCCTATCAGGTGATATTCGTCTGACTACGCCTCAACTAAAAGAATATTTTAAAGCAGGTGCTTTATCCACTGGGATTAATGTCCTGGATATTGGCATTCTGCCAACACCGGGAAATTATTTTAGTGTCTTCCATTTTGATGATGTGGATGGTGCTTGCCAGATTACTGGCTCCCATAACCCACCAGAATTCAATGGTTTCAAGCTAACCCTTGATCAATTGGCCTTCTTTGGTCCAGATATTCAGGACATGCTAGCACTGATTCAGAATGATGATTATGAAACTGGAGCGGGAGTCGCTACTGAATACGATCTGTTGCAGGAGTACGTTGATAATATTGTCAAAGGCATAGATCTGAAGCGACCCATGCGTATCGTTGTGGATTCTGGGAATGCAGCAGCAGCCCTGTGTGCCGTGGAAGTATATGAAAGATTGGGTTGTGAAGTAACCCCATTGTTTTGTGATGTTGATGGGACATTCCCTAATCATCATCCGGATCCTACTGTGGCAGCCAATTTGAAGGATATTATGGATGAAGTCAAACGCGGTGGCTATGATGTTGGCTTAGCCTTTGATGGAGATGCCGATCGTTTGGGTGTAATCGATGAAAAAGGAAACGTGGTTTGGGCTGATTACCAAATGATTCTCTTCGCTCAGGATGTAATCAAATCCAAAGCTGATCATATCATTTTTGATGTGAAATGTTCCCAGGCTTTAGAGGAGAAAATCTTGGAGTTTGGTGGTACACCAGTTATGTATAAAACGGGCCACTCTCATATAAAAACCCACATGAAAAAATTGAATTCACCCTTTTCTGGCGAGATGAGTGGACACCTGTTCTTTGCTGATAGGTATTATGGCTTTGATGATGCCATTTACAATGGTGGACGCATGCTGGAATTACTTTCAAAGACCGATCGTCCATTGTCAGAAATGGTGGATGAGCTTCCCAAATATTACTCAACGCCTGAAATTCGGCTGACTTGTAACTCTGATGCAGAAAAATTTGAAATTGCTAAGAATGCAGCAGACTATTTCAAAAAGAATTACGATTGCATCACTGTTGATGGGGTTCGAATCCGTTTTGGTGATGGCTGGGGTCTGGTAAGAGCATCTAACACTCAACCAGTACTGGTTGTTCGATTTGAAGCGAAGACTCAAGAGCGAATGGAAGAAATTCAGAAACTTGTAATGGATAAGATTGGGGAATTCGGCGAGGTCCGTCTTGACGAAGGACATTGAGCAGCGTAAGCGTGATCATCTTAAACTTGCGCAAGATGATTCTTTAAAATTCAATATTTCCGCCGGGTTTGACCGCTGGAGATTGATCCATAACGCCCTCCCTGAAATAGATCTTCAGGACGTAGATACCACAGCTGGTTTCCTTGGGAAAAAGCTGAACTTCCCTATGCTTATCAGCTCTATGAGCGGCGGATTTAAAGAAAGCCTGGCCTTTAATGCCGTTTTAGCAGAAGCTGCTGAAAATGTTGGTTGTGCACTAGGCCTTGGTAGTATTCGAGCTGCTCTGGAAGATAAATTTGTGGCTGATAGCTTCTTGATAGCCAGAAAAAAAGCTCCAACGGCAGTGATCTTAGCCAATATAGGTATTGCTCAGGTCAGAGAGGGTAATTCCCTGCAAAAAACGATTAACTTTTGCAGTGAGCTAAAAGCTGATGGGCTCATAATCCATTTAAATTCACTCCAGGAAGCTTTCCAACCTGGTGGCGATACAAAATTTCGCGGTGCTTTGGCGGCAATTGAAACCTGGGTAAAGAATTTTCCGCTCCCGATTATAGTTAAAGAGGTTGGTCAAGGACTCTCTCCAAAGGTGATTCAGAGACTGGAAAATGTAGGTGTAGACACCATTGATATTGCAGGAGCAGGGGGAAGCAACTGGATATCCATTGAGAAGGAAAGACTTCCTGCTGATCAAAGAGTATTAAAACAGACAGCTGCAGAATTTTCTGACTGGGGAGAACCAACAGCAGAGGTTTTAGCTGAGCTGAGTACTACAACTACCGTTATTGCCAGTGGTGGTTTACAAAGCCCACTGGATTTAGTAAAATCATTAGCTTTAGGTGCCCATCTGGGCGGCATAGCTGGTGCCTTATTGAAACCAGCCCTTTCCGGAAATCCAAATCAAGTGATAGAAGTACTGCAAACCTGGCAGGAGACGCTTAGATTGGCAATGTTTGGTATGGGCGTCGCAACGATTCCTGAGTTGATTGGGAATCACGCATTACTTAAAAAAAATGATTAAATTGTCATAGCAGAGATAAGCACAGGAATTGTAAATATGGATCAAGCAATAAATCAGAAGTTAGACCTGTGGCGTGAAGCTGTTCGGCATCAGTTAAGCAATCCAAAGTTTAAAGCTGAACCAAAATATTTATACGACCCGATGCGCTATGCCCTGCAGAGTGAAGGTAAAATGCTCCGCCCGGCACTATGTCT
>JAUVDF010000212.1 GCA_030595455.1 Fidelibacterota bacterium
TCTTTAGCTGTTACAAAAGCATTTCCCATAGTCTCCCGATCAATAAAGTCAGATATTTTTTCAAAAGTTGATTCTAAATGCTTTTGATCATTCGAAACCACGGCGATTGCCAAAGTAGCTCTTTGCCATTTATCCAGATGATCAACTTCTGCAACTGAGACATTGAACCGGTTTTGTAAGCGGTCTTTCAAGCTTTTCACCACGTGGCGCTTGTCTTTGAGGCTTTGAGCTGCTGGAATATGCAACTCAACGTGCATCAAGCCGGTCTTGGTCATCATACTAGTGTTTAGAGACCTATACGAAGAGAACCCATGTTAATCGCAATCTGGAAGCGCTGCCAGTCAGTCTCGAGTGCGCCTGAATCAAGCGTGACGGGTGTATAAATAAGCTGAAGCATGCCCATGTCTAAGACCGGGGAAATACTACCAATTGCCCTAAAGCTCTCATTATTTTGGTCTAGGGCTATACCAATTCCAGTCAAGATGCTGAATTTCTCCATTTTTGGAATATCCGCTTTTACTTTGGCGCCTAAAAGGGCTTCAGTACTGGGAATTATACCACTGTCATCAGTATAGGAATAACCTGGTATGGTATAAGCACTAGGATAGGAAAAGAGGTGACCAGCAGCATACCAAGTGTCCCGTCTGGACAAAAATAACCGGTTATTCATTTCAGGATCCATGTCAGTTGATAGATACAAGCGTTCCTGGCTTGGAAGGTCACCAAAGGCGTATGCTGCAAAGATTGTCGTTCTGATTGAACCCTTTTTTGAATAGCGTTTCCGGTAATACATGTGGGATTGAAGCTTTGCAAAAGGCTTGCCGGCTTCCTGCACCCCAATTAATCCCTTAAATTCAAACTGCTTGTTCCAAAGTGTCCGCTTTGTGGTTGAGTTATAATTCAGACCGGCTTTCAGGTGTTTACCTGGTTCCCAAATGTTATGGTCCAGGTAACGGGTTGTGTCACCATCCATGACAAATTCACCACCATTTATATTTTGAGCCAGGAGTGAAAATTTCAATTTGCGATTATCTCCAGATTGCTTGAGATCCGTCTGCTTGAATGTGGTACTGAATTCAGCTAAATCACAATACCAACCATTTGATGCACGCGAAAACAATTTGATTTCCTGACCTGGCTTGGGATAAAGTTTTTTACCAACAGTGGCGACGAACCCGCTTCGCTTGGTAACCGGACCAAAATAGGTTCTCAGATACCAGTCTGTACCACCCAACGGAAAAAAGTTTTTATGGGTGAGAATTAGCCCAGGTAAGGTGTGATCAATAGAATCGTACCAGAGGTAAGGAACGGCTGTAACGACATAATCACCTTTTAGGTCTAAAGGCATTTTCAATAAGTCAAAATCAAGGTTCAACTTCAAGTCATTATTCCCACGATTCATATCCATCAACACCAGGTTGGGATCCAGGGTGACACTTTGAACCTGAAAATCGGTGGTGATCTGGAAGACTCCGTCTTCACCCTCAGGCTTAACCCAGACAGTCTTAGTCTCAGCATCATTTTTACCCTCGAGCCCAATGGCTAAAGGTGGGGTGAAATCTCCAAGGTTATTTACCTTGATAGTGGTTTGGAAAGTCTCGTCTTGGGTGGTTGTTGTATAGCTAACTAGCTCATAATCAATTGTTTTAGTCGAACCCAGCATGTCCTCAAAATACCAGGACAAATCCTCACCACTGACTTCTTCAAATACCAATCGAATATCTTCAGGCTGGGGATGTTTATAAGCCCAGCGACGGAAATATTCATGCCACATAGAATCCATCATGGCTTCACCAACATAGGCATGCAGTGATTCAGTCGATAGAGCGGCTTTTTTATAAACCATTGCCCCATAGTTCATTGAGGTGAAGGCTTCACTGTGCAAATTGGGGGCTTGGTCCATCTTTGGACCGGCACTCATGTAGTACATTAAATCCTCTAAATAACTTTTCGTCACATCCTTGAGACCTGCTTTTACCAAGGGCAACCAGGCTGGTTCCTCGCCATGATGAGCCAAAAAACTATCATCTTCGTATTTGGCAGCCCAGTAGCGATTTTCAGCATAGGAGTTCAGCCCTTCATCCATCCAGGGGTAATCGCGTTCATTACTACCAGAGAGTCCATAAAACCAATTATGACCCACTTCATGCATGATTACTAATTCCATCAGGGGTTGAAATCCCGAATTATTGATCAGGGTAATCATGGGATATTCCATACCACCTCCAGCAGAAAAGTCACCATCGACTACTGTGGAATGGGCATAAGGATATTCTATAAACCAACCTGAGAAATATTCAATTGTTTCAGCAATGTAATCATTCGAATAGCGATAATTCTTGAAGTTTTGTGGTAGGGCGAAGGTCCAGGTCTGAATCGATTTTCCAGAAGGAAGGGTCACGCTATCACTGCTGAGGATGAAGCGCTTGTCAGCAAACCAGGCAAAATCATGGACATTATTTTGTTTAAATGTGATCGTTTTTAAAGAGTCTGAGGATGCTGGCTTGAAATCCTTTAAGGTATCTAAAGCAGTGATCTTTGATTTAGGATCCATTCGTAGTGTATCGGTAAAGGCATTACCGATTTGGGCTAAAGAATCACGCCAGGCAATTTCAGATGAGTCCTGCAGTACTCCAGTAGCAGCTATTCGGTAATTGGCAGGGACGGTGATTGAGACATCAAAATTACCCCATTCACTATAAAACTCACCTTTGTCAAGATAGGACATTGGATGCCAGCCCTTGGCATCATAGAC
>JAUVDF010000216.1 GCA_030595455.1 Fidelibacterota bacterium
ATCTATCGCAAACGACCGGATATGGATATTGTCCCCGGCTATTTTATTGATGACCTTCCAGACTACAATATTCGGGTCAATGAAGTCACTGAAGAGGGCTTGAGTGGTGTCATTATTTTCTCAAAAAGTAATCAGCGTGAACAGGTTTCTATCTTTGCTGAAAGCGGTCGGACTGAGACGGCCGGTGGTCAGATTATTTTCACGCTTTACAATGGCGAAAAACACCTTCTGGATCTCGACAAGTTCGATGACTACCGAAGAGAGTATTTTGATTCTACCCGGATAATCGTGAAAGTGAATAATCTGGAGTTGAAACGTCGGGAATCGGCCGTTCGGGGAGATCGTGAGATGACCCCGGCCATGATGTATAAACGAATTGAAGAAAATTTGGTACGCTATGACCGTACTATCGACAGGATGTTAAATATCCGCATCAACAGTCCATTATTTGATGGAGATTCAGTTGTGGATATGATTGCCGTCATGGATACGTTAAAACGTCTTCCTGTCGCTGACAAAGTTGCCATTGATTCCCATACTCGAACCTGGAATAGGACCATTGATAAGTTGGAGAGCCAGGAACGTCTATTGCATAGTTATCTAAAACAGGTGAACAAATACCTGGTTGAGATCCATAAGAAATATGCCATTGCCGTGACCTGCATTGTTTTCGTCCTCATTGGAGTACCCCTGGGAATTATGACTCGTAAATCCAGCGGGACCATCGGTGTTGCCATGGCTATGTTTTTTATATACTGGGCTGCCTTGCTTGTCGGAGAAGAACTGGCGGATAGACGGATGGTAAATCCTATAATAGCAATGTGGGCACCTAATGGTTTTATGTCGATCATCGGCATTTGGATCAGCTTTCAGGTTTCAAGAGAACGAACGGTTATCAATATCCTCTGGTTAAAGACGGCGCTTAACCCGTTTAGTTGGCGCATATTTAACCAGAAGAATTACTTGACTAAGTAAGCATTTACATAAGTAGGGTATCCTGCTATATTGCGCTTCAAAATTTTTGTGAGGAGAGTTTTTGAATGTCACTTCATACCATTGTACTAGTAAAACAGGTTCCTGATACGAGTAATATCTCCGGTGATGTTATGCGACCAGATGGGACTGTTAATCGTGCGAAATTACCAGCAATTTTTAATCCTGAAGATCGAGAAGCCCTGGAACTCGCATTACGCTTAAAGGATCAACATGGAGGCCGGGTCACTGTACTGACTATGGGACCTCCGAACGCAGCCAACATGCTTAGAGATTGTCTATTTATGGGTGCTGATAGAGCGATCCTGGTAAGTGATCGACGTTTTGCTGCTGCCGATACGTTGGCTACCTCTTATGCTTTGGCTAAAGCCATTCATCACATAGGGGAATATGACCTTATTTTCGGTGGTCGCCAGGCTATTGATGGGGATACAGCCCAGGTTGGACCCCAAACTGCAGAAAAATTGGGTATTGCCCAGATCACTTACACCCTGGAAGTCCAGAACCTGGACCTCAAAAAGAGAATTATTCGAGCCAAACGGGCCATTAAGAATGGTTATGAGGTACTGGAAGCACCGCTACCAATACTGCTCACGGTAACCAAAGATGCCGCTGAGCCACGTCCTTTTGATGTAAAAAGATTATGTACCTATAAACGAGCACAGTCCAAATTTGAGATTCAGGCTACAGTAGATGATAGTCATGATCTGATCGATTTGGACGAACTCCTGGAACAGGTTAAAGCTGATAACCTTTATATCGAAACCTGGAATATCGAAGACATTGGAGCTGATGTTGAAATGTGTGGACTAGCCGGTTCACCGACGAAAGTCCATAAGGTTGAGAACGTTATTTTAAGTGGATCTGAATTTAAAAAGGTCCCTGCCACACCTGAAGGCATGGACGAGATGATCACCGAACTGATGCAAGATCACATCTTTGGTTAGGATGACTATGAATTCAAAAAATAAAGATTTAGTCTGGGTCTTTGCAGAACAAGCTGATGGTGAGCTTGCTGATGTTGGCCTGGAACTGCTACACAAGGCCAGCACATTGGCTAAAAAAATGCAATCTGAAGTCAGTGCAGTACTCCTGGGACACAATGTTGAAGGACTCTCTGAGACCTTAATTGCTCATGGTGCTGACAATGTATACCTCCTGGATCATGCGGAATTAAAGGATTTTCGTAGTCACCCCTACGCAAACTTGATCACCAAGCTGGTAGAGGAACAGAGACCTCGCGTTGTGCTGTTTGGAGCAACCCATATCGGTCGGGATATTGCCCCTCGGGTAGCTTCCCACACCCGCTCTGGTTTGACTGCCGATTGTACCGAATTAAAGATTGAGACCTTGACGATCCGTAAACAAGAGCGTCCAGACTTATTACTCCAGATTAGACCGGCATTTGGTGGAAATATTATCGCCACCATTATCTCTCCTGATGTGGAAATTCAAATGGCAACCATTCGTGAAGGTGTCATGGAGATGGGGGCAGCCGATGCTTCCCGAAAAGGGAAGGTTATCCCCGTTCCTGTCCAGCTGGATCCAGTTGAGATTGCAGTGAAGATTATTGAAAAGCATCAGGAAGCTTCAGCTGTGAATCTGAAAGCTGCTCCAATCATCGTTGCTGGTGGCTATGG
>JAUVDF010000146.1 GCA_030595455.1 Fidelibacterota bacterium
GTCAGAGCCACAGCAGCCACCAATAAATTCGACACCTAGATCCTGAATATCCTTGGCCCAGCTAGCAAAATCTTCCGGGGATATTTTACCAGGTTTTTTCTTACCCTTGGTGCTGAGTTCTACATTTGGAGAGGCTAGCAGGGGGATAGAAACGGCATCTCGCAGAGCTGCTAGAGCCACTTGGGATGATTTCAAGTCAGAGCAATTTACCCCAATTGCAGACACGCCTTTTTTCTCAAGAAATTTTGCTGTTACAACCAGATCATCTCCATTATAGATTTCGCCTTCACCGTTTAAGACGAAAGAGACCCAAACCGGTTTTTCATAGCGCAAAGCTAATTCTGTCAGCCCTTTAGCCTCACGTGCTGAGTTCATTGTTTCGAGAAGCAGGATATCAGTGGAGTGGTGTGACAAGTTATCTAGTTGGGCATCATGCCAGGGTCGGGAAATAATATTCCCGGGGAATTCCAGCGGTTTCCAGGTATCAGCCAGGGGCGCAATAGAAGCGGCTATTTTTATATCTTTACCGGATTCTTTGACCGTTTTCCAGGCCAGGCGAATGGCTAGCAGTGTCAGGGCACGGGCACGTGTATGTGCATCAACGCCAGACAAGCCAGCTTTATGTAAAGCGAAAGGTGTCGTTCTAAAGGTGTTGGTTGTTATAACCTGAGCACCAGCCTCAATGTTTTCCTTATGAATTTGAGTTATATCTTCCGGCTTCGACTGCAGGACAGTAGCTGACCATAGAGGTTCGGACAGCTTGTGTCCCATTTCCTCCAGGCGAGTGCCCATAGCTGAATCTAGAATAATAGCGCTCATAAAGAAGGGCTACTCCACCAACGATTGACTTAATTGAATAACGTTACCATCAGGGTCACTAAAGGAGGCCAGCTTTACCAGGCCAGGGATTTCCTCTTTGTCAGATAGTTTGATGCCCTTACCTCTAAGCCATAATTCAGCTTTCTCGATATTTTCTACATCTAGCACCAGTGCCCCGATTGGATTAGCATTTGTAGCTTTTACTGCGTGGATAGCCATCTTTGCTCCCGGACTTATCTGAAACTCAGCCCAGCTAGAATCCTGGTCTTCCAGAATAAGCTCAAGCTCTAAATCATCTTTATAGAATGATTTAGCTCGTTCGAAATCAACGACCGGAACCCACACAAGATCAAATTGTTTATACCAACTCATTTATGCCCTTCACACAATGGTTAAAAGTTCTTCAAGTTCACCGAAGCTGTCAACAATAAAATTTGCTTCTTTTAAAGATTCCCGTTCACAGCTTGTGGTAATTCCAACAGTTTTACAGCCAGCCACTGTGGCTGATCTAAGACCGGTTGGTGAATCTTCGATAACCAAGGCTTTACCGGGGTCTACACCCAATAGTTGACATGTTTTCAAGTAAGGATCCGGAGCCGGTTTGGTCTTTTTAACATCGCTGGAGGTCACGATACGATCAAATTTCACATCGATGTTAGAGTTTTGAAATATTTCATTTAGCAGAGCGCGAGAGGTTGCCGTAACCAGCGCCACATGTTCCACATTCGCTCGAATTTTAGTATAAAATTGCTGAAATCCATCCGTCAGATGCACTGATGCAGAGAATTCATCCCAGAGTAGTTTGCGTCCGTTGGCCTGGAGCTCCTCTTCATCAACATCCAGTCCAAAAGCAGACTTAAACCGCTCATAAAAAAGGGATTCGGCTATACCGCGATTTGCATCAAAGAAGGATAGTGGGATTTCAACACCATAGAGCTGTCCCAGCTTGGTGGTTGCTTTATCATAAACGTCTTCGCTTTGTACAACCACGCCATCAAAGTCAAAAAGGATGGCTTCCAGTCCCTTGATATCCATTTGGTGATTCAAAATTGTTTTAATGTCCTAGATCAAGAAAGAAAAAATCAACCACCATCCACGGTCGCCCAACCAGGATTCTTAGGAGTTGGGGGTAGATTTGCGATTTCTCTAAAATAATGATTCCCGATATGCTTTACGATATCCTTGATTGAGAGACAAGCGACAGGCTGATTATTTTCATCGACAATGGGTACATGTCGATAGCCACCGACAACCATAAAATTCAGTGCGAATGCCAGGGGACTATCTGAAGTAAGCGTATCAGGATCGTATGTCATGTAATCATTAACATCGATGTCTGCATGGGATAAGTTCTTGCCAACAATCCGGCGAATGATATCACGCTCTGTAAAAATGCCTACCAGCTTATCCTGCTCAGTGATCAACAGACAACCAATTCTCTCATCTTTCATCAATTCCAGGCAAGCGGCAACACTGGTATCACCGGAGGTCATAATTGGTTTTTTTAGCTTTACGCTGGCAATGGGATCATCAAGGTGAAATGCTTCATTTGAACGTTTTCCATTTGAGGATCCGTCCTCATTCATCTGTCTTAATTCTTCATCTATATGTTCATCATAGTCGATCATGTAGCCCTCCAGTGCTCGATACAGAATATAGAATAATATTTGTCAAAATTCAGCTTGTTTAGTAAAAATATTCTAAACAGCAACTCTTTCGTTATGAATGTATTTCAGCCAGGCTTAGCAATCAGTCAGAATTGTGACAAAAGTATTTATTGGCATAAAAAAAGGCCACCCAAATGGATGGCCTTTAAATATTGCTTTATTTTGGATTATCTAAATGTGATACCAAATCCAGCAGTCACAACCTGATTATTCGGTGTTTGACTCACATGAATATTAAAATAAGTCAATGGAATGATTGTCAGATGCGCTCCAATTCCCGTTCTTAGGCCTGGATCCGTCTCCATCTCAAATTCAATCCGGTCATTTTCAAAACCAAGAGATGGGTCAACATCATAACCAATACTCAAGGAACTCATTTCATAACTGGCATCAGCATAGACACCAACTCCAAAGAGTAATAGTCCCAGAGATTTACCAACCTGTAGACTAATAGATGTATTTGAAGACTCGATCAGATCACCAATTTTCATCTGTGAGTAAAACGCACCAGCAGTAATATCAACTGGGAAAAGCGGTATTGGAATAAACTGGTCCAAATTTACGCGCAGTCCACCACCATACATGCTGAAAGTCCCGATATCTGGAATTTCTTCTTCCGGGAAACCTCTAACTGTCAGCTCAATACCCATTGGTAATCCCAAAGCAATCTGGGGCATAACTAGAGGCATTACTGGCAGATCAAGACCGCCTGGTAGAGGTAAATCCTGTAAACCACCTACATAGCCTGGTATATCAGCAAGAGCTACCAGCCCATCGATGGCTGCAGGAAGAACCTGACCAGCTAATTCACTGCGAAGATGGTCTTCAAAGAGTTGAATAAGATGGGCATCACCAATCTCAAGCACACCGGCACTATCAATAGGACCCATTACAGTGGGTGTTCTGGTGTCTGTTCCAAAGTACACATCATCAAAAGATAATTCCAAGTCACCAATAGTCACGCCAGGTGTTCCAACCAGGTCACCTAATGGAAAACTCATCAGGTTTTGACTCAAAGCAAAGTCGAAGAACAGCCCTTCGTCAGGGATAACAGCACCCATGGCTTTGAGGCTGATATCAAAACCCAGCATCTTATGGACTCTGGATCTGTGGTACCAACCTGAATTCATGTTTGCTCCAAATGCATCTCCGAGTGGCTGCAGATAGAGTGTGGCATTTTCACTGAGCATATCGCCCAGATTTTCTTCAACTGATGATTGAGCAAATGCACCCACGGCGAGTGACATTGCAATTGTTAAAATAAGTAGCTTTTTAAACATAAATCCTCCTTGTTCATCCCATATAAATGTACGTCGTTTAATATATTGACTTTTTCATTAAACTTACAAGCCTGTTTCTCGTGCTGTGAGCCAGGTCAAC
>JAUVDF010000090.1 GCA_030595455.1 Fidelibacterota bacterium
GTAGGCAGGAGTGAGATATAGCCGTTACGCCAGATCTGATACTCATCATAAAGCAGCGGTTCCAAAGTCAACCATTGATCCCAGCGCATACAATCAATAATAAGCATCAAGACCTTATTATCCTGTTCAAGTAAGGGCTTCACTTTGTTGGAGAATACATCTGGCGAGAGGGTTGGGCGTTGATCAGAGGGGGCGTTGACCCAATTCTCATAATTGGATTTGATGTAGCGTGTAAATAGGCTATTGGCTTCATGCTGTTGCTGATTAAGCATTTCACCAAAACCTAGCTCAGGATAGTCATCAAGCTCCAGCTCCCAGGCAGAAAGCTGATTGTGGATGTTAATCCAACCTTCAGCATCCTTAACACTCTCTATCTGTTCAGCTAACTCCGCAAAAGCCCCCATATACTTTTCTGAGACTGCGTCCTGCTTTATCTGCTGATTCTCCAAGATCTTCATTATTGCCAGAAGAATTTGTGATGGATTTACTGGTTTGGTGAGGTAGTCAGATATATGACTCCCAATCGCCTCTTCCATGAGCCGTTCTTCTTCATTTTTGGTGATCATGACGATTGGTAAAGCGGGATAATCAGTCTTTAATATGGCCAGGGTTTCAAGACCATCTTTACCGGGCATATTTTCATCGAGAAGTACGATATCAAAGCGTTGGTTTGCACAGAGGACGATGGCATCATCCCCGTTAGTCACTGTCGTAACTTGAAATCCTTTACCCTCAAGAAACAGCACATGAGATCTAAGGAGGTCAATCTCATCATCTGCCCAAAGTATATGTCCGCGATTAAGTCCAGTATTCGTCATGGCTCGAAAATATGAGTAGAAGGGAGCAAGGAAACATTAATCTTTGCAAACTTGAAACTTGATACCAGAAATCTGACACCTATTTAGCAGTAAGCGTCCAGGAACCATCCCAATCAGGTCCTGGTGAATTCTCCATAAAATATTTACAGCGCACGATATACTCTCGACTCGGGTTGGTTGACCGTCCTGGGAACATATCCTCCTTGGATTCGGCTAATTCAAAGGCTTCCAGGGCCGCTGCCCATTTCTGTTCATGATAAAGGGCCAAAGCCTGGTGATAAGTGGCTAGCATATCTGCGTAACCGTCTGGTAGGTTCCCCTTGATTGACATTAGTTCATATACCCGGACTGGCTCGCTTTTCCCTTTCACAACGACATAGTCTAATTCACGCCACTCAAAATGATCTTTTGCTGCAAGGTAGGTAGCCTCAGCGACCTGAATATAAACGCCATACTGTTTGGCAGAAGATTCCAGACGGGCGGCTGTATTAACAATATCCCCCATCATGGTGTAATTCATTCTCATAGCTGAGCCCATATTACCGGTGACCATATCACCAGTGGCAATCCCAATACGATTCTGCATGTGGTGTACAATCTCCGGCCAACGTTCCCCTTCACTTTGCCATTTCTTACGTAACTCTGCTAAACGCTCTTGCATTTCTACTGCTGTCAGGCAAGCCATATACTCATGGTCATCCACAGGAACAGGAGCACCATAAAAGGCGACAATAGCATCACCGATATACTTATCCAAGGTTCCTTTATTATCCAGAAGTATGTTGGTCATTTCAGTTAGGTAGTCGTTGAGTAGCTCAACTAAATCTTGAGCTTTTAATTTTTCTGAAAAAGCAGAAAAACTCTGAATATCAGTGAAGAAGGCTGTATGAATTCCGGAGTCTCCACCCAGTTTTGGTTCCTGCTTCTCCTCATACATCTGGTCAATGAGTTCTGGAGAGATATAGGCACCAAATGTATCTTTGAGAAAGTGCTTATCCCGCTGTTCCAGGATAAATTTATAAAGCACATTTGCGAAATAAGTGAGTGCCATAACCAGTAGAGGCGCCACTATAGGCACGAAAGTGGTTGCGCCTGGAGGAGGAACCAGAATACTTTCTGAGTTACCTGACATCCATTTAAAAAACCACCATTGATCTGCAGTAAACATACCAACACTGAGGCTAAATAAAATAAGCGCTTCCAGGGCGATTAGCATCCCACCCCAGAGTGGATCAAAGAGGGTAATTATCAAATAGGCAAGCAGGGCACAAATAACAATGAGTAACACTTGAAATAGTGCAGAATCTGACGTGAATTCAATCGTGTTACCCATTACATTAATAAAATTTTGATCTAACAGAGTTTGAATGGCATTGGCGTGATACTCAAATCCCGGCATAAGGGTTGGCACCCCGAGGTAATCATAAAATGCGGTTGATTTATAGTCATGCATAACCTCAACAGACACACCTATGATACATATTTTGCCTTTGAAGGGGCTTTCTGGAACCTGATACTCAGGTTCCATCATGGTCATCATCATATTTAGCGCACCGTTTGGATTAAATGTGTCCATCCAGTCTGTATCTTCATCATAAATTGGTAGGTCATAATCCTCGGTGTCAACAATCCAGGCTAGTGGGAATCTTTTAAAAGTTTGCCAGGGTTCAGAGCCCCCTATGCGAGCATGTGAGGCTGGGCCATATATATTGGTCAGGAAGCCAGGATAGTCCGAGCCATAGGTTGGAATCTTAAGCTCACCATAATTAAATACACCCTGTTCCCAGTCATAGGTTAAACCAGGATCATCAGAGATATCCAGGAAATATTTAATTGCTTTCATACCCAGCGATAAACGCCAGATATCTGGTTCGTGAGCTAAGGCCCCAAATACTTTATAGCGTCTGGTAAAATGATCTTTATCCTCATCGATATCAACCAAACCATGATCAGGATCCACCTCCATGATAACATCATTAGGGAGAAGTAGGCTCTGAGGGGGAATTCGAGATGGTTCAGATTTTATGGCTGAGGCCATAACAACCTCGGTTCCATTCAGTCGTGCGTATTTGATTGCTTTACCTATGGCTTTATCACCATCGGTACGGCCTTCTGGGAGGATACCATTAAAAACTGATAGAACTCGCGCTGTATGGGCATCACGAGCGTCAAATTGGACATCAAACACAATTACCTTAGCCCCGGCATCTGTTAGATTGGTAACGACTCTATTCCATATTTCTCCGCGGGGGTAAGGCCAACCCATATCACCAAATATACGAAAAGTCTCATCATCAACATCGATGAGGACTACATCTAAACTGTCATTGGGATTATTCTGGTGAGAGGCCCAGGATGAGAGCGGTCCCCTGAGTTGGAAATTAAAATCAAGCGTTTTATAGTTTGCCAGATCGAATATGCCAAAAACCTGAATAGTAATAGTCAGGACAATGGCTATGGAAGTAAACAAAAAACCGATGCCGTATTTCTTCAGCATAGTGGACCCCAATTTTAATAAGCGCTAGTGGCTAAAATGTCATTTCAAATCTAGCTGAGAACATATTATCAGTGTAGTTGGTATAGTCACTGACATATTGACGTTGATCATAGTTGGCAATTATACGAGATTTAATTACCGAGCTACCAATGTTCATCGGTTGAAAAGTATACTGAGTATTAAATTGTAAATTTGTCTGTGTTTTTTCCGATGCGGTCAATATTTCATCCACATACTTTTCAGAGTCGAAACTCATATACTGCACACTTCCGCGCAGGACCAAGTGACTAGCAAACAGTCGATAGGCTGCACCTAGACGGTAGGTATTAAAGGCATTGGACTGAAAGTTAGGATCAGTATCTATGTATAGCTGATTTGTGTTATTGCGTACGGATAGAGTTGTGGTAAGCGGGATTCCCCACGCTGACCTAAGGTTGAATCCATAAAGGTTTGAGGCACGTAATTGTCCAAGGTTATCGGGCACCAGATTATCCATATTTGAGCGCATGATGCTGAGCGATAAGGTATTCTCAATTTGCCCGGTCCTTACCAGATAAGTCAGATTTACATTTGAGCTTAAAGATTCATTTAATTCCCGGTTATCAGTGACAATAGTCGTATCACCTGAAATTAGCTCATCCACCTGATCAATATTATTATCTCTGGTAAAAAATTTCATATTTGTTGTGATAGTAGGCAGTCCTCTTCCCGGATTCAATGTGAAGCCACCACTGAAAGCGTTTTGAGCCAACCGGGGATCAGCAATAGGATCCTGGGAGGTTGTATTATTCTTATAAGACTCATAGCCCAGGTTCAGATAGAGCATATTGTTCAGCATTCTGATTTTATCCGTAACTTTCCAACCGTTCCAACCTTTTCCATCAAGTCGTAAAACGGGGCTACCCAGTGCCTTATAACCAGGACCGATGTGATGGTAGTCAGCATGGATAAAATGGCCGTAATAGTTCAATTTAAGCGAAAAGTTTAAAGCTAGAGTAGAGAGGGCTGCCAGGTAGTTGCCTGCTTCTAAATTTTCCAGATCTACTGGAATTGTAAGGTTTTCGTTAATGATGAAATAGTCAGCAAAATTGGCTGGGTCGAACTTCCCATCAGTAAGCAGAAAACTGGCACCCGATAATGCTTCATCGATAGTTGATAGAGCAAGATCAAAGGAGCCGGATCCCAGAGTATCATCATAGGTGGTATCAGAGAGTAGGCCAAAAGTATCCAACTGAGATCTAGTCAAAGGTCCATCAATAATATTTCGGTTATAAAGCGAGAAAGAGGCTGCCCCCTGCATCACAAAGCGGCGATTATCCAGAGATAATTTGATATCCGAGCCGACAACAACATTGTCTTCTGGGTTGTTGCCTCTTAAAAAATATTGAATATCGCGCGTAGTATCATCCAGGAAGTACGAATCAGCCCCAAAGGGGACGACCACCGAGCCAGTTTCACCAAATAATTCTTCAGAGAAGGTCGTTTCGTCCCATAAACTGGGTCTGGTTTGAACACTATTCGTACTATCTCTCGTGTGGACGTAAAACATCCCGAGCTCAAAATATTTCCCATCTCCAAAACTGGGACGAATTGCAAATAAACCACGTTCAAAGCTATAGCCGGTACGCTTCCATTCAGCAGCGGTGCTATCAAAAGAGGCAACACCAGTAATGGATCGGGCTGTCTGTCCAGTAACAACGTGTAGCTTGACATATTTGAATCGAAGATCAAGATTATGGCCACGGACTCGTTTGCCCCATAGTCCAAGTCTATTCATCATTGGGGTTTCATCACCATAAGTGTATTTCAACCAAGAGGTTCTAACTCTGACCCCATAGCGATTCTGGGGCTGTAAGGTAGAATCCTCTTTGCTGGTCATATTTGCAAATATTTTGATCCTTGCCCAATCGAAGTTGATATTGGTAGAGAAATCTGCACGGGACACACTCTGAGAGGTTGGAGAATAGATTGGAACCGATACAGTATCAGTACCGATCAACGAATCTACCTCGGTTGCACTGATATTGATCAAGTCCTGGCGATGTCCCAGATTCAGGTTACCATTGATATTCATATCAAAAATCTGCTGAGCTTGACTTTGAACGGTAAAACTCCA
>JAUVDF010000061.1 GCA_030595455.1 Fidelibacterota bacterium
CAGGAATATTATGAGTACTCTCAAGAAATTTGAGGACATTCAAGCATGGCAAAAAGCACGTATTTTAGTTAATCAACTCTATGTGATTTCAAATGAAGACCCTTTCCACAGAGATTTTGGTTTAAAGGACCAAACGAGAAGGTGTGGCGTATCCATTATGGCTAACATCGCAGAAGGATATGGGCGAAAATCAAAGAAAGAATTTGCCAATTATCTTAATATTGCTCATGGATCTGCTGCTGAACTCCAATCACATTTATACATTGCGTTTGATTTAAGCTATATTGATCAGGAGGTTTTCGACAAGCTTTATCACGATTGTGAAGAAATATCAAAGATGATCCTAGGATTTCAGAATTATTTAAGGAAAATTGATTAGTGCCCATCGAACTCACAAAACTCATAAACTCAGGAATTCACATATGTGTCTAGCAATACCAGGTAAACTTTTAGAAATATTTGACGAAAATGGACTCAAAATGGGAAATATTGACTTTGCAGGATCGGTGAGCAAAGCCTGTTTAGAGTATGTCCCTGAGATAGAAATTGGTCAGTACACAATTGTTCATGCTGGGTTTGCCCTGTCAGTTCTGAATGAAGAGGAAGCCAAACGCTCCTTTGATGCCTGGGATGAAGTGATTGATGCAGCTCAGCGAGATGGAATCGAGATTGAAAAGTTGGAGCGACCGGATTGAAATACTTAGATGAATTCAGAGACCCAATTGTCGCCAAGAAAATTCTGGATGAAATCCATGCGGTGACTACTAGACCATGGGTGATCATGGAAATTTGTGGCGGACAGACCCATTCTATTATTCGAAACGGAATTGATCAAGTGCTTCCCAAAGAAATCGAACTCGTTCATGGTCCTGGTTGCCCGGTTTGTGTAACCCCTTTGGAAATTATTGATCAAGCTATTGAAATCGCCAGTCGTCCCGATGTGATTTTCACCAGTTTCGGTGATATGTTAAGAGTACCCGGCAGTCATAAAGACCTATTTATGGTCAGGTCTGAGGGTGGTGATGTCCGGACAGTCTTCTCCCCTCTGGAAAGCTTGAAAATCGCTCGTGAACATCCAGATAAGGAAGTCGTTTTCTTTGCCGTCGGCTTTGAGACAACGGCTCCGGGAAATGCTATGGCTGTTGCCCAAGCTGCCAAAGAAGGTCTGAATAATTTTAGTGAATTAGTAAGCCATGTACTGGTACCACCGGCTATGGAAGCCCTGCTTTCCTCACCGCTTAATCGCGTTCAAGGATATTTGGCAGCCGGTCATGTCTGTACTGTTATGGGTTGGAATGAATACACACCCATTGCCGAAAAATATAAAGTCCCCATTGTGATCACCGGCTTTGAGCCCATGGATGTCTTAGATGGAATTCTGCATACAGTAAAACAGCTGGAAGCGGGAACTCACATTGTGGAAAATCGCTACGCCAGAATTGTGGAAGAAGGTGGTAACCTACCTGCTCAAGCGCTTATTCAAGATGTGTTTGAAGTAACTGACCGCAAATGGCGCGGGATTGGAGAAATTCCGGTAAGCGGATTTAAGATCAGCGGTAAATATGCTGCTCATGATGCTGAGCTAAAATTTGATGTCGGTGATATTCAGACTGATGAACCAGAAATTTGTATTAGTGGTGTCATCCTGCAGGGCTTAAAAAAACCACATGACTGTCCTGCCTTTGGCAAGGAGTGTACTCCCCAAACACCATTAGGGGCCACCATGGTCTCCAGTGAAGGTGCCTGTGCTGCCTACCATAAATACCAACGTATACTCAACGATTAAGAGAACATTATGGATTTCCCTGAAAACCTTTCTTGCCCTGTCCCAATTCTAAGCCATGATACAGTTCAATTAGCCCATGGCGCTGGGGGCAAACTATCTAATGAGATGATCGATAAGATTTTTCTGCCTCGGTTTTTGAATGCGACCCTGGAAAAAATGGAAGATCAGGCTGTTCTGGATAATCCTGGTGGTCGAATCGCCTTCAGCACGGACACCTTTGTTGTTGATCCTATTTTCTTTCCCGGTGGAGATATCGGTGATTTGGCGATTAATGGGACCGTCAATGATGTGGCCATGAGCGGTGCTCAGCCAAAATTCATGAGTGTTGCATTCATTCTGGAAGAAGGACTACCATTCGAGACCCTCCACCGCATCGTTCTATCCATGGAAAAGGCCGCCAAAATGGCCGGCGTTCTGATTGTTGCTGGTGATACCAAAGTGGTCAATCGGGGCAGTTGTGATAAACTATTCATCAACACAACCGGGTTTGGTTTTGTCCCTGATGATGTTCATATTTCAGCTTCAAATCTTAAACCTGGCGATAAAATTCTACTTTCTGGAAGCCTGGCAGATCACGGTATGGCTGTTATGACCAGTCGTGAGGGACTTTCTTTTCAATCTACGGTTAAAAGTGACACAGCCGGCCTAAATCATCTAGTTCAAGATATGCTCAAAGTCAGTACCGATATTCATGCTATGCGTGACCCCACCCGGGGTGGACTGGCAACTAGTTTAAATGAGTTTGCCAACTCATCAAAGGTGGGTATCCAACTTTATGATGGACATATTCCAGTAAAAGAAGATGTTCGCGGAGCCTGTGAAATTTTGGGAATTGACCCCCTCTATGTGGCCAATGAAGGGAAGTTAATCGCAGTCGTTCCTGCAGACATAGCAGATCATATTCTAGCTGCCATGAAGAAAAACTCTCTGGGTAAGGACGCAGTCATCATTGGTGAGGTGACCGATAAACACCCTGGTGTGGTTGCTTTAAAAACAGGTTTAGGGGCTAACCGGATTGTAGATATGCCTGTGGGAGAACAGCTCCCCCGTATTTGTTGATCTTTTCTTGCTCTAAATTTTAGTTTAATCCATCAACATCTGATGTAGATAGGTAAACTCTATTCCCGCCATCATCGCATATTGCTTCAAATTTGCGCCAGCTGCATGGCCACCTTCAATATTTTCATAGTACATAACCGGATGTCCCTGCTCTAGCATACGTGCCACCATTTTACGGGCGTGGGCTGGATGCACACGATCATCTTTGGTAGACGTAGTGAACATGGGCATAGGATACTTTTTACCTGGAAAAAGATTATGGTACGGCGAATATTTTTTTAGATAAGCACCTTCTATGGGATCATCAGGGTCACCATATTCGCCCATCCAGCTAGCACCAGCCAAAAGCTTGTGATAGCGCATCATATCTAATAAGGGTACTTGTGCAACAACAGCATTAAATAGGTCGGGTCGCATAGTAAATACGCTTCCAACAAGCAGACCACCACCACTACCACCCATGATGCCAAGTTTCTTTGGACTTGTTGTCGCATTAGAAATCAACTGTTCTGCAATGGCGATGAAGTCTTCATAAGATTTGTGCCGATTGGTTTTTAAGGCGGCCTGATGCCAACCAGGACCATATTCACCACCACCTCGGATGTTAGCCAGTGCAAAGACACCGCCTTTTTCCATCCAAAGCTTGCCCATCTTTGACCAGTATTCTGATTTCTCTGAAACTTCAAACCCACCATAACCATACAGCAGCGTGGGGTTATTCCCATCGTGAGGCATGTCTTTTCTAGAGACAAGAAAATATGGAATTTTTGTCCCATCTTTACTGGTAGCAAACTCCTGGGTGACCTTTAAATCTTTACTGTCAAATCTAGCGGGTGACTCACGAATAATTTTGGGTTCACTTAGCGCGTTTTTGAAATAGCCCAGGGTTGTAGGCGTAATCAAGTCGTTGAAAGTATAGAAAAAGTCAGGATTTAAGGGATCTGCACTATTTATGGATAGTGTGCCACCAGCTGGCAATAAAAGCTCATCGAGTATCCATGAATCGCCATTTAAACTACCTCTATATAATTTATCTACTACATCCCTCTGAATCGTGAGTAAGACGTGGGTAGAAGAATAATTGAACTCTGATATGGAACTTTTTGAATCAGGGATAAACACATCTGTTTTTACATCTGTGTCCAAATCAACGGCAATCAATGAACCTTTTGGTGAGCCTTCCCAATCTGATCGAAGTATGGCAAATATTTGATTCTTCCAGACCCCTTGAAAATCAGCATCGTGGGGAAGCAACAATGTTTTGGCATTCATATTTTCATCGAGCAACAATATTTCATGGCTCCAAAAGTCTTTGCTTTTTGAGATCACCTTATATGCGTTTTCACTTGTAAAGATAGTCCAACCCCATGCACCTAGATTTGCAACTGGTACCCTTGCAACTTCCTTACTAGCTGCCAGGTCCTCCCCTCTTTTCCATACGTGAAGTGTTGCAGGATAGCCACTCTCAGTCATTGTACCAGGTCCAAAATTCGTAGCTACAAAGACCATATCTTTATTGATCCAGCTTACTGAAGACTTCTCTTCTGGAACAAAGAAGCCGTCCTTAACAAATGATTTTGTGGTGACATCAAATTCTCGGACAACAACAGCATCCTTTCCACCCCTTGATAATTCGATCAAAAATCGATCGTATGCTGGAGGGAGGCCACTGACACCCTTGTATACCCAGTTTTCACCTTCTAATTCTGCAAGTTCATCAAAATTGAGTAAAACATCCCAATCAGGCTTATTCTCTAGATAGGCTTTGACAGGTGACCTGCGCCAAATACCGCGGACATGGGCTTCATCACGCCAGAAGTTGTATATGAAGTCCCCTCTAATTTTTCCGTAGGCTAATTTGTCCTGAGCTTCATAGATAGCCAGAGCTTCACCCTCAAACTGTTTTAGACGTGGATCAGTATTAAGCTCTTCAAGAGTTGTGGCATTTTGTTTGCGAACCCAGGTTAATGCACGTTCTCCCTCAACTTCCTCAAGCCATAAGTAGGGATCAGCATAGCTCAGGGGTGACTCATTCTTCACAATAGTCTCTTTGGATACTGGCAAACAAGAGACCATAACCAAAAAAAGAATACTGGGTAATAGAATTTTTGCATGGGTCATTTCACTTCTCCATTTATGCGCAATCCACACATTTTTCGGATTCCGGCATCATCATCAGACGTCCCAGTGGTATGGGTTGCTTGCAATCCCTACATAGTCCGTAGTCCTCTTTCACAATAGATATGAGTGATGATTCAAGATTAACCAGCCTGGCTTTTGTTTTAACCAGGAGATGTTCATTCACACTTTTATTATTAATCGCTTCCATTCTGGAAATACGACCGATGGCACAATCAGGTGCTATGGGTTTGGTCAATTCTTCCAACTCAGCAACTTGCTCCTGAGCATTCTCAATCTCAGAAATGATGCGATCTTTTATTTGTTGTTTTTCTTCAGCCTTCATAGCAACCTTGTATTTTCTCGATTTGGACGAACAATTTAAACTTTGGTATTTAGATTTTGGATAAAAAAAGCAGGCAGCGATTAAAATCGCCGCCTGCTCACTTTAAGGACCCTAAGGAAGAAAACGGAAAGCCCTAAGGTACTAACTTAGTTTCTAAGAGGTTTCCCTCGTTTCAGCATGAATTCAATGCGCGCACGGGTTTTTGGTTCCCCGGCAAGTGATACAAAGGCTTCTCTTTCGATATCCAGTAAGTACTGTTCATCCAGAGCTGTCATAATTCCACCTTTATCACCACCAGTGAGCACAAAAGCCAGTTTTTCAGCTATGAGCGCATCATGCTCCGAGATTTTACCAGTTTTCAGGAAGCCTTTAACTGTACTCTTCACAGCCAATCGACCACCCTTACCTGGCAAAAATAAGTCAGTCCTCATTTCTGGAGCACTATATCCTTCACTCATGGCTAACACTTCTTCTTTGGCCTTAACTACTCGATGCTCACCATTAATAATGATCTTATCTTCTTTAGTGAGATATCCTATGGCTACTGCTTCTTTAGCAGACATGGAAACTTTAGCAAAACCAATGGCTTCAAAACACTTTTGAGCAACTGGAAAAGCACCAGCACGACCCTTAGCCAAGCGATCACTTGTTTTCATAATCATGCGTAGATTACCGCCACCGCCAGGGATAAGTCCCACACCAACTTCTACCAAACCAGTGTAAAATTCAGCAGCAGCCACGATACGGTCAACGGCACCAATGGTTTCATATCCACCACCGAGAGCAAGAGAATGGGGAGCAGCGACGACTGGGAAAGGAGCAAACCGTAATTTCTGAAGAATATCCTGCATACTTTTGCTCATTCCGCCTAGACTATCCCAATCTTTTTCATCAATGGCTCGCAGCATCAAGGCCAGGTTCGCTCCGGCAGAAAAGTGAGTTGCTTCAGAGACAATCACCAGGCCCTTATAGCCATTT
>JAUVDF010000028.1 GCA_030595455.1 Fidelibacterota bacterium
CCACCTAAAATCAGCCATAATGGCTGTGTAAAGCTGCTAAGCGCGACCTCTGTGGAAGCAATATTGGTAGCCTTTGAATCGTTGTAGCAACGGATACCGTTGACTTTCCCAACATACTCAATCCTATGGGGTACGGCTTGGAAGGTCATTAAACCCTGAGCGAGTACTTCAGGTTCATCGATAAAATCCATTACGGCTGCTATGGCGGCAACTGCGTTACTTAAATTGTGGCGGCCTGGCAATGGTAATGCTTTCGCCGGCAAAATTGGAGTCCAGGCTCTTTCCGTCATAACACCCAAAACACCTTCAGCCAGCATGACGTCCCCACCGACCTGGCTTTCTACAGCAAAAAAGCGCTGATTTTCGGCAACAATACTGCGACGGGAGAGCTCAGGATCATCTCGATTGATGATTGCCGTACAATGCTGATCTAGATTCTTAAAAATACCCAGCTTTGATTCATAATAGGCATCCAGGCTGGGATAGCGATCGAGGTGATCAGGTGTCAGGTTGAGGATAGCTGCCACATCTGGTTTAAAAGTTTCAATATTGTCTAATTGAAAGCTACTGACTTCAAGTACAAAGATGGGCTTCTTAGCATCTTGTTGTAGGCTATTGAGCAATACCTCTGAAGCTGCAATGCCCACGTTACCGCCCAGGAAGCTATCGTAGCCTGCTGTCAATAGCAGGTGGTGAATTAGATTAACTGTGGTGGTTTTCCCGTTGGAGCCCGTAACTGCGATAATTGGTGCATCAATAAACCAGGAAGTCACTTCAATCTCAGAATAGATGGGGATTCCCTTGGCTCTAATCTTTTTGATGATATCAACATTTTCAGGGATTCCGGGACTCACAACTACAAAATCACTTTCCAGAACATCTGGGGAATGATAGCCAAATTCAAATTCAGCTTTAATGTCAGCCAGCTTTTGTCTTTTCTCAGCAGTGAACTGATCCGCATCAAGTTCGCTCAATAAGACTTTTGCTCCAAAATGGCTTAACAAGTGGGCTGCACCCATAGCTGAGCGTTGGCTGCCGAGAATGGCAACTTTTTGATCTTTAATATTAGTTTTAGCCACGGTCATCTAATTTTAAAGGTTGTAAAGGTGAGGAAGGCGAACAGGATACCAATAATCCAGAACCGGATTACAATCTTGTTCTCGTCCCAGCCTTTGAGTTCAAAGTGATGGTGAATAGGGGCCATCTTGAAAATTCGGCGACCCTCTCCGTACTTCTTTTTCGTATATCGGAAATAGCGCACCTGGATGATTACGGAGATTGATTCAATGATGAAAACTCCGGCTGCAAAAGGCAGTAAGAACTCCTTTTTTAGCATAACCGCCACTGCTCCAAGTGCGGCTCCCAGGGCCAGCGATCCGGTATCACCCATAAAGACCTCTGCAGGTCGGGCGTTAAACCAGAGAAAACCAAGCGAAGCTCCAATGAGGGCCGCACAGAAGACAGTGAGCTCTCCTGCACTAGGGAGATATATAATATTTAAGTATTGACTAAAGTCAGCTCTACCGGTGATATAAGCGATACCAGCAAAAACCAGGGCAGCGATTCCCATGAGACCGGCTGCCAGCCCATCTAAACCGTCACTTAGATTGACTGAATTTGAGGTAGCCGTTATCACAAATACTACAAAGGGGACATATATCCACCAGGCTTTAAAATCGATCACCATTCCTTTGAAAAAGGGCAGGGTGGTAGCTGTCCGGACACCTTCAAATTCAGGGTGGAGCATCATAACTGTCCCAAGTACCAGACCCAGCGAAACCTGTCCCAACAGTTTATAGCGAGCGATGAGTCCTCGTTTTGATTTTTTTACAGCTTTCAGATAATCATCGATAAAGCCAACTATTCCCATCCAGAGCACAGAGACAATCATCATTTGGATGTAAATATTATCTAGACGACCAAAAAGCAGGGTAGGTACTAAAATGGCACCAATGATGATGAGGCCGCCCATGGTGGGAGTACCAGCTTTTGCTGCATGGGATTTGGGTCCAGTTTGACGGATAGTTTCACCAATCTGCTTTTCGTGAAGCTTCCGAATAATCCAGGGTCCTACAAAAAAGGAAAATAATACGGCCGTAATCGCTGCAGTTGCTGATCGAAATGAGATGTAGCGGATCACATTCAAAGCAGAGAAATATTCTTGAAGTGGCAACAACAAATGATATAGCATTAGTTTTGTTCCTTATAAGCATGAATGAATGTTTCAAGCTGCATACTTCTAGAGCCTTTGAGATATACGAGATCCCCGGTGTTTAATTCCTGTAGTAGTCGTTGGATTGCGGGAGCCTTATCTACATTGTAATAGAATGAGCTAAATCCCTGTTCTTTAAGATGTTCTGAAATAACGGAAACTTCTCGTCCAACCAAAATGATGAAGTCAAAACCAACGGCTAACATTTGTTCTGCGGCCGTCAGGTGAAGCGCTTGACTCTGCGCTCCCAGTTCAAGCATATCGGCAAAGACCAGAATCTTATGTCCGGCAGACTGCATGGCTGCAATGGTCTCAAGGCCAGCTTCGACGCTGGCAGGATTGGCGTTATAGGCATCGTTGTAAAAACTCACATCCTGAATAGAAATGTGCTGCATACGTCCTGCTTCACCGGAATAGTTTTCAAGAGCCTGCTTGATCTGCTGGTTTGTGATCCCATTGTAGTGTGCTATCGTACTGGCCGCTGCTGCATTCAGGGCGAGAACTTTACCTGGGTGAGGTAGATGAACTTCATCTTCTGTGAATAGTAAATCATAACATCCGAGATGATCGGGACCGGCTAAACTAAAAGTATAGTCAGCTGGGTGTGAAAAACTGAATCGAACTGGTTTTTGACTACTGTGACCTAAACCAGCTACGCGATCATCATCTGCATTCACAAAAATTTCACCATTGTGGGCGTTCAGATATTCGAAAAGCTCACCCTTGGTGGCCTCGATGGTATCGAGGTCATTAAAAAATTCTGCATGTGCCAGGCTTATGTTAGTAATGAGACCCTGGGTTGGTTGAGCAATATTACATAGATACTCAATGTCGCCTTTTTGACTGGCACCCATTTCGATCACAGCAAACTCATGGGTTTCATCAAGGTTGAGCAGTGTTATTGGTAAGCCAATATGATTATTAAAGTTACCATCAGTACTTAAAGTCACAAACTGTTGACTTAAAAGATGGGTTAACAGATTCTTGGTTGAAGTTTTACCATTGGTCCCCGTGATAGCAATCACAGGAATATCAAACCGTTTCCGATGAGCATTGGCTAAATCCGCCAGGGCAATAACCGGATCCTTAGCCATAATAAGTGGGATGGGAGCGTCCCAATGCTCGCATCCGTCCCAGGAAGTGGAGGCCATAACCGCTGAAGCGCCACGGGAAATGGCTTTTAAGATAAAGTCATGACCGTCCACCTGGGCACCGTTAAATGCAACGAAGATTTCTCCGGCATTTAAACTTCTAGTATCAATGCTGATACCGTTAACAGGGGAGACAAAGGCTCCCTTAATAGTTACATCTGGGAGCGACAGAATAGTCTTATGCAGAATAGCCATGCTGCTCCATGAATTGATTAACAACGTTCATATCACTATAAGGCTTACGCACACCCATAATTTCTTGATAGGGTTCATGACCTTTGCCGAGAATGGCAACAACATCGCCTGGTTTAGCGTTCTCCAGAGCTTGGATCACAGCACTAGTTCTATCAGAGATTATGGTAAAATTGATTTGGGTAATGCAACCGGCAGCAATAGCATCGATAATGCTCATCGATTCCTCAGTACGCGGGTTATCGTCAGTGATAATTGCGTGAGATGAGAGCCTGGTAGCAATCTCACCCATAATGGGACGTTTGCCTTGATCCCGATCGCCACCACATCCAAATACGCTTAATAATTGTCTGCTGGGATAGGCTTCTGCTAGTGTTTGCAGTACGGTTTCCATGGCGTCAGGTGTGTGTGCATAATCAACAAAGACCATAAATGGTGCATTATTGTGCATCCTTTCCAGGCGACCTGGAACAACAGGCAATGTATTAGCGGCTTGAATGGTGAGCGCTAGGTTGCTTCCCAGCTCAAGGGCAGTCACAAAGGCACTTAGAAAGTTGTATGAATTGAAAGTGCCAACTGTATTCACTGGAAATGTGAGGAGACCCTGGGGTGTACTTATTATTAATTCCATACCCACGTCACTGCTGACACAGCTTTGAATCTGGTAGTCAGCCTCGGGCTGGTACCCATAGCTGATTACTCTGGCCTTACAGCCTTCAATCATCTTGGCAGCATTCGGATCGTCTATATTTATGATGGCAAGAGCTGCTTCATCAAGCCCCTTAAATAATAATTGTTTAGCCAGCAGGTATTCATCCAGGGATTTGTGATAATCGAGATGATCCTGGGTAAAATTAGAAAATACAGCGGCTTTAAAGGTTAAACCAGCTGTGCGACCTTGTGCCAGAGCATGGGAGGAAACTTCTAGGGTCGCTGCCTGGGCTCCGGCCTTGTCAAAAGTGTGTAGTATTTCCATTAGATCGCTGGATTCTGGGGTCGTATGAATTAAATCCACTTCCAAAGTATCCAGTGCGGCTCCAGTAGTGCCAACTCTGCCAGTTTTTAAGCCTCCAGCACTTAGCAAATGCTGCAAGAAATAATTACTGGTGGTTTTACCATTGGTACCGGTTATGCCAATCAGAGTGAGCTTGTCTTCAGGATGTCCGTAAAAGTTTGCGGCGAAGAGTGGTAGCGCTTTCCGAGAGTCTTCCACTAAAATAGCAGTGACTGAATTGGAGATAGGGACAGTTTCCCGATCATATACCACTGCACCTGCACCTGCATCAATCGCTTGAGCAATAAAGTCATGTCCATCAGATACCAAGCCTTGGACAGCCACAAAAAGACTACCCCTGGTGATCTTTCTGGAATCATAAGTCAGGCTGGCAATTTGAATATCCAGATTGCCACTTGTCTGTTTGATACCCGGAACCATATGCATGAGTTTAGATAGCTGCATCATTCACCCAGATATATCTCTACTGATTGTCCGGTTCTTATTTTTTTACCAGCTGCAGGAACTTGCCGGATTACCCGACCACTACCATAGGATATTGGTTTGAGTCCAATCGCATAGAGTCCTGATAAACTCATTTTTAAACTCATGCCTTTCATATTCGGCATGCTTATTTGTCCAGCACTGACCTTCATTACCGGGATAGATGAGCTTAGTAGCTGACCCTTGAGTGTAGCTGGTTTATGGCTCTGGTATTCAGATTTTGGGGTTGAGGCAGCTTGCAAATAGGGCTCTGAAGAATGTCCACTCAGGTTATAGATTCGGCGGTAAATTTCTTTGGCAACTGGTGCAGCAACCATACCACCTGTATAACCCTTAGCCCGAGGATTATCGATTATAACAATTAAGGTGTATTCAGGATCATTGGCCGGGTAAAAACTGGCGAATGATGCGACATACTCGCTAACATATTTTCCGTCTTTTATCTTTTTAGCAGTTCCGGTTTTGCCGGCTATTCTCAGATTAGGCAGAAATGCTTTTGATCCTGTCCCTTGAGAAACCGCTTTTTCAAGAATAGAACTCAAGGTGTTCATGGTTTTTTCAGAGGCTACTCGACGGATGGCATCCATGTGATCGACTTGCTGTTCATAGCCAGCTGGGGTCCTAAAATTTTTGATTAATTGGGGCTTCAATAACACGCCGCCGTTACTGATCGCTGAATAAGCCATGGCGAGTTGCAGGCTGGTAACTGAAACTTCGTAGCCGATTGAAATCTCAGACTTGGATAGTGATGACCAGTATTTATTATTCTTTAATGAGCCTTCATTTTCATAAGGGAATTGAATTCCACTTTTCTCACTAAAGCCAAACTTCCTAGCTGTTGTGAATAGTTTTGAGGCATCCAATTTCTCGGTGGCTTTAATGATGCCAATATTTGATGAATTCTGGAGAACTTCGGAGAAAGTCAAATTTTCAAAAGCACGCCAATCTTTTATTTCAATACCATGAGTAGTATATTTTCCATTCTCACAGTAGAAAATGTCCATAGGGTGAACTTGCTTGGCTTCAAGGAGCGCTGTGGCACCAACAACTTTAAAAGTAGATCCAGGTTCAAAGGCTGACATGATGGGGTGGGAGGTCAGCGAGGCCTGGGTCAGGTTTGAGCGAGAATTTGGGTTAAATGCGGGCAGGTTAGCCAGGGAAAGTACTTCGCCTGTGGTCGGATCAACGAGAACTGCCATTGCGCCATCAGCTTTATGTCTTGCGATGGCAGCACCGAGTTCCTCTTCAATAATTATTTGTAGATCAATATCGATAGTCAGGAAACAATCGTCACCATTGATGGCTTGCTGCTCCTTAAAACTACCACGAATCCTGGTGTTGCCATGACCATCTGAACCCAGCTCTTTCCAGCCGTCGATACCAGCAAGCTGATGATCATAATGGGCTTCCAGGCCAGATAAACCATGGTTCTCTGTCCCTACGAAACCAATTAGG
The DNA here is from genome assembly GCA_030595455.1 of Fidelibacterota bacterium. Taxonomy (GTDB): domain Bacteria; phylum Fidelibacterota; class UBA8477; order UBA8477; family JABMPR01; genus JABMPR01. The sequence continues at coordinate 6,509 of JAUVDF010000028.1, forward strand.
GGTGCAGCCACATCGCCGTATGGATAGTATCTGCGGACATCTGACTCTATGCGCACGCCAACGGGGAGGGCAGTTTGACTAAGCTCTCTACCCAGTATTGGATCAACGTTACGCTCTAAATAAACAAAGGATTTCTTTGAGTTTAGACGATTAAGGTAATAGTTTTTTGATTTGTTGAAGGTCTTACTAAACAGACGGGCAACTGCATCTTTATCTTTTACTTTATGCGGGTGTGCTGCAAAAGTGAAATGCTCAATATTATCGGTTAATTTCTTACCGTTCCGGTCAAAAAAGTTGCCCCTAAGCGGTGCAATGGCGACTTTTGCTTCAAATCTTGATTCGATAGCTGCCCCGAGGCGCTCGGCATCAACGACCTGGATAAAAAACATCCGAAAGACCAGCATACTCCAGATCGCGATGGCACTAATGACCACAATGATATAGCGGCCGCGAAATTTCTTATAGGTCATACTCATTACAGTTTGACCCTTATTTCACGTGACTCAGGATTTGGTTGCACAAGCCCCAGTTTTTCTCGAGCTAATTTTGACAGGTTATCTGGCCGATGGAGGCGATTGCGTGCGCTTTGGACTAGATTGTATTCACCACGTAGCTTGATCTCTTGAGACCTTAAGGTGTTTAATTTAACTTTGCTGGCCCTGACTTCTTCTCCCAGCCAGACGTAGAGAAATAGCAGCCCAGCTATAAGTGGAATCATACCGATGTAATGGATGGTTTTCAGGATCTCATTTCTAGTCTCACTCCGCCGCATTATTTGTCCTCTCACAGACTCGCAGCTTGGCGCTACGGGCGCGGGGGTTTGACCCAGCTTCTTCCTGACTGGCAATAATTGGTTTAGTGGAGATGCGCTTTAATAAAGGTATTTTGATTTCTTCATCGCGCATACCTGGTTGTCGCGGGATATCTAGGGCTAAATCACGAAAATGTAGCTTGACCATACGATCTTCAAGTGAGTGGTAGCTTATGACTGCCAGTCGGCCGCCGGGAACCAGCGCCTGAACGGCGATATCCAAAACTTTAGCAAGAACTTCCATCTCACGATTTACTTCGATTCGGAAAGCCTGAAAAACACGGGCTAGAGATTTGGTGCGGAAGCGAGGATCTACACTCTTAATGACAGCTAATTTTAGCTCTTCACTCTGTGTTAATCTTTTGTCTTTTCTCATTTCCACAATTCTATGCGCGATTCGGCGACTATTCCTCTCTTCTCCGTAGCGATAAATGACATTGGCGATGTCTTGCTCTGAATAATCATTAACCACAATTTCAGCGGTCAGCTTGCTTGATTGATCAAATCGCATATCCAGGGGACCCTGCAGACTAAAGGCGAACCCTCGCTCTGGATCGTCCAGAGAAAATGAGTTGAGCCCCAAATCCAGCAGAATGCCATGAACTTGCGGGATATTCAGGTCAATCAGTACCTGATCTAAATTTTCAAAGTTCGTGCACACGAGGTGCAGGGTTTGCTGTAACGAAGAGGGTGTGAATTGTGCGAGTGCAGTTTTGTCCTGATCGATCCCGATCAGAGTTGCATCAGCATTTAACAGTGAAGAAAGAGCTTTCGTGTGTCCGCCGAGACCAAAGGTGCCATCCACATAGTTCCCAGAAAGATCGTTGATCAGCAGGGCGCAGACTTCGTCCACTAAAACTGGTGTGTGACGAAATCGCGACTGGCTGGTTAGATTCACGATGATCTGGTATAATTGTCAATGGCTTCAATATCCTCAGCATCAAGTCGGAACTCAGTTTCTTCATAGCGTTCCAGTATACTCGGATCCCATATTTCGATTTCGTCAATCATTCCGATAATTACAACATCCTTTTCAATTCCGGCATTCTGCAGGAGGTTGATTGGAATTGCAACACGACCTTGACTATCAAATTTGAGAGGGGTGGCAAAGCGAGTCGCTTGTCTCTTAAAGGCACGATGCTCAGGCTTGATAGAGGAGAGCTTCAGTAACTCCTCTTCTTTTTGCCGCCACTTGTCCAAGGAGTACACAACGATATTCTCGTCCAGTCCGCGGGTGACCACGAAAGTGTCCTCACTTGTATCCGGTAACGCTTTCCGGAATTTCGCAGGAATATTCACTCGACCTTTTGCATCGATTGAATAACGAAATTCGCCTGTAAATGTTTTTGTTCCCATTTCCCGTTTCAGCATTTATAATTAATAGATAGGGATAATTACCCACTATTACCCATAAACTAGGGATATTTACCCACAAAACAAGAAAAAAAGACAAAATATCATATAGACATGGGGTGTTCGACCCTGGCAGTTACCAGGTGATGCTGGCTAACAGGTAGGAATATTATGACTATAGAGTTATTGTAAACAATAACTTAGGCTGTGATAGCTCTTATTGATATCAGGCAGTAACAGCACACTGGGGGTGAACTGTGGGTTAATTACCCACAATATTC
>JAUVDF010000004.1 GCA_030595455.1 Fidelibacterota bacterium
GGGGGGGTGGGCGCTGAGGGATTCGAACCCCCGACCCCCTGCTTGTAAGGCAGGTGTTCTAAACCAACTGAACTAAGCGCCCCTGTTGTCAATGCTGAATGGTTTCAGCGCAGCGAATATACATGGTGAATGGCTTGCTGCAAATTTTTTTACACTTGAATAATACGCTTCCGCTGAGAAACTCTATAAATTGCTGTCAACATGATTAATGCTCCCATAATCTGACTCCAGGTCAGAGCATGATCAAAAAATACCCAATCAATAAAGACTGCGGAAATAGGCCAGAACATTTCCAGAATGGTGGCTTCGCTGGCTTTAACTTTCTTTAGTCCAAAATAATAAATAGATAGGGCTACAGCTCCTGAGGAAAAGACACTGGCTATCAGATACAGCAGCTGCTCCGAACTGACACTTGGAAGTGAGGCAAGCTGAGTGAAAAACAATAGGTACAGGCCACTCATCAGAGCCGTTAAACCCAGACGCAGCGGTGTAACAACCCGGGTATCTAATTCACGCAGGCTATATTTACCCATAACCGTGGACGAGCCCCAGGCAAAGGCTGCAGCCACTGCCAAAAGTCCGGCCCATACATTCTTACCACCATCCTGCCACTTGGGAATAATATCCGGAAACGCTACAAAATAGCTACCAACTAAGGCTAAACCGGCCCAAAGATAAAAGCGTCCCTGGAAACGTTCCTTGAGTACGATCCTGGCCAGTATAATTGCAAAAATGGGCTGTAGCTTTTGCAGTAAGACAACAACTGAAAAATTGATATAATGAATATAGCTCAGGGCGCTGGTGTAGGCCAGGGTGCCTAATAATCCCCCAAAGAAAGCAATCCAGAAAATAGAGGTCCAGGTTTTTCGGCTCAGGCTTTTGACCTTGGGCCAGTATTTAATCAACCAGGGTAAGGTGACCAGAAAGCCCAAAGCGTGTTCTGCAAATACGATAAACATACTGGGCAGGCTGTAAAGTGATTGGCGCAAAAGGGCATCCAATGACCAGAGAAATGCTGCAAATACGATTGCGACAGGACCAGCATAGCGCCAGGAAATGAACTGTTTTAGCATGCTAGTCTCGTTCCGATTTCATGGGCTGAATATAGACATCAATAGCTTTAATATGATTGCTACTTAGGCGGAGTTACGAATGGTCTTTGAAAAATCCTGAAAACTATGAAATAGATGATCTGGCTTTTCCTGCTCCAAGATGGCCTGGGATGAGAAACCGTATGAAAGTGCTACCGATATTGCTCCAGCACCCTTGGCAGCAATCGTATCGACTGGATTGTCACCAACCATACATACTTGTGTAGCATCTTCAAATCCCAGTTCATGGATTCCATAGCGAATCACTTCAGGATCGGGTTTGGAAACAGGTAAAGTGTCCCGACCCCAGGAAAATTTAAAGTAGCGCAGTAGGCCCAATTCTAGTAAGACGGCCTTTACAAATTCCTCTGGCTTATTTGAGATCACCCCCATGGGTCGTTTTTCCTGCTCTAGAAACTCTACGACTCCAGGGTACGGATTCGCCTCGTCAACAATGTGTAATCTGTAATGATCACGAAACAACTCCCACAGTTCAGTTACCAGCTGATCATCCACCTTGATATCAGCTTGGTTTTCCTGAAGACATTTTTCAACCAGGAAGTGGGCACCGTACCCCACGTGGGATAGGATGGTTTCATGGGACAACTGCGGATATCCCAATGAATGAAAAGCTCTATTTAGATTTGCAGTAATATCACGACTGGTATCTACCAGGGTACCATCAAGGTCAAACAGAATTCCTTTGGGGTTGAGCATCTTACCTCTTTTCGTCAAGTTCAAAACCAGGGCACAAAATAAAAGGGACTGGCAAAATACCAGTCCCTTTTATTTTGAATCAAGGAAAAACGCTTAAGCAAGCAGTTCCTTGGCTGCATCGTTCAGAGCAGGAACCACATCAAATAAGTCAGCGACAATACCATAGTCGGCAACTTTGAATATGGGAGCCTCAGGATCGCTATTGATAGCCACGATACACTTTGACGAATTCATACCAGCCAGATGCTGAATTGCACCTGAAATACCACAGGCAATATACAAATTAGGAGAAACTGTTTTTCCAGTCTGTCCAACTTGATCAGCATGGGAACGCCAACCGGCATCCACTGATGCTCGCGAAGCACCAACTGCTGCACCCAGGGTATCGGCAAGCTCTTCAATAATCTTATAATTTTCCGATCCACCCATTCCACGGCCTCCAGAGACAATGATGCTGGCTTCAGTGAGTTCCGGTCGAGAGGAGCTGATCAGGGAGGTATCAGTGACTATGACACTTTGATCTACACTAACAGCCATATGCTCCACTGTACCTGAGCCGGATTGCTCAGCAGCGTTGAAGACATTGGGTCTTAAGGTGACCACAACCGGTGCGCGTTTTGCAGCAACTCTAAGGAAAGCTTTTCCCGCATACACCGGTCGTTTAACAACGAGATGATCGCCATCCCAGTTTGTTTCCACCACATCACTTAACAGGCTAGCATCCGATTTAGCGGCCAGCAGAGCACTGAGTTCGCGTCCCATGGAGGATGAACTCAACAATACCACAGTGGCAGAGGTTGCTGTTAAGGCATCTGCCAATAATTTGGCATAAGTCGCTGGAGAATAGGGTGTAAGCCCACCATCGTCGGCTAAATAGACGGTATCAGCGCCATAACCGGCGACTGCGGTCGATAGATCAGCTATTCCAGACCCAATTAGACAAACAGAGAGCTGTGCCCCTGCTTTGTCTGCCAGGCGCCGTCCTTCGGAAATAGCTTCTAGTGCGTATGATTTTAATTGACCATCACGTTGTTCTGCAAAAACCAGTATCTGACTCATGATGACCTCCTATATTACTTGAGCTTCATCGCGAAGCAGTTTAATTAATTCAGCAGCAGCCTCAGGACCTTCGCCCACAATTCTACCATCAGGTTTCTTGGGAGGCAAGGACATCTCAAGCACCTCAACGCCTTCATCATTCAGCGCTACATCTTTGATTTCAAGGGGTTTCCGCTTGGCTTGCATAATGCCTTTTAAAGCAGGATAGCGGGGTTCGTTTAAACCCTTCTCGGCTGTAATTATACAGGGAGTGTTTGCAGTAACAGTTTCCGTACCACCTTCAATCTCCCGTTTAATCGTGGCTTTACCATCGGCCATTTCCAATGATTTAGCTGTGGGTAGAACAGGCATATCAAGCAACTCACCCAACATGCTTGCCACCTGATGGCCGTAGCCATCGATAGCGATCTTCCCTGCCAGCACAAGATCTGGCTCCATAGTCTTAATTTCTTCAGCCAGGGCTTTGGCAATGGAGAGTCCATCGGCCAACGCAGCATTTTCCACTTTTAGTAACACACCGCTATCAACACCCATGGCCATGGCAGTTCTCATGGCAGGCTGAACTTCTTCACCTCCTAGAGAGAGGACGATGACTTCCCCATCACCGGCGGCTTCTTTAAGTTTAAGGGCTTCTTCTACGGCATATTCATCGTAGGGGTTCATTACATATTTAACATCTGCAGAATCGATGGATTTACCATCACTGCCAATCACCACTTTTGTTTCAGTATCAGGCACTTGCTTGACACAGACTACAATTTTCATTTATAGACTCCTTATCAATAGATCAACTTTCAAGTAAATCAGACTCAACCAGCTATAGAATTATCAAGCGCAAAATGAAGATAGATTCCGAGGTTCAATAAGCAAAATAATTCAACATACCGACCAGTCGGTATGTAATATATAAGTTTACGAATAGAATTTCAATAGCTGCTTTGCATTTCACTACTTATTTAATGAGCATTATCATTTATGTGACAAAGTAAATAGTCTTATGGATCTGAATAATTAGCTTAGGTGATTAAAAAGGATCGAAGTCATGAAAATTAGAATATTCCCCCTCTTAATCTTTACGCTATTTGCCTTATTCAATTGTGAGAATAAATCAGATAATATCAGGATCAGCGCCAAGCAAGTCCAGGACGGTGAATACACAGCTGAAGTCCATACTGTTACGCATGTGACCTCAGATTACCCCATGAACCTTGATCATAGCATTGCTCAACCCATTTTATTTAAGCTCAGCCTTAACGGCCGCGACAATGAGGGGCAATTTGGTAAAGATCACTATCTGATCGTTCCTGAAGGAGTCACAGAGTTCAATGCCCCTACCTTGAAATTTGGTCAGCGTGCACCAAAACTAAAAGGCGAAGCACCTAAGCTAAGTACAGCCACCAACGTACATTTCCGGGTGGATTTACGTCCCGTATTAAGAGACTTTCAGAAACAGGCATATCATATCACACAGACTGCTGATACTATTTTCGCAAATACTTTTGATGGATTATACCTGGCTGGTGGTGTCTCACCCTTGCGCTGGATATGGGATGATCCTGCTGCTCCAGAACAGTTTCGATTTGATGATAGTGACCAGGATTCAATCTATGAGCTAAGTGTTCATTTTGATCCTGCCAGTGGCAAGAATGGAGAGCGATCCTGGGAATTAGAAAAAGACCTTTCAGCTTTCCCAAAATTTTCCAGCCCACAAGCGCCCCTGCTGGAAGCACTCACAAATCTTGCGCTGGAAGAAGCCCTGTTGAATGTCCGTGATGATCAAGCCTTTTCAGCTGGAAAAGAATGGCCCGGTGTCTGGACACGAGACTTTTCATACGCAGGGCAATTATCACTGGCCTATTTATTTCCCGAAAGTGTACAGGCCAGCTTAAGAGCAAAATTAAAAGCGGATGGTCGCATCATTCAGGATACTGGAACCGGAGGTTCATGGCCTATTTCCAGTGATCGTCACGTATGGACCCTGGCCGCCTGGGAGCTGTTTCTGGCGACTGGAGACAAATCCTGGTTGGACGAGATCAGAGAACCAGTCATTAAAGCCCTTAAAGAAGACATTTTATGGAATCGTGATCCTATCTCCGGCATGCTACAAGGTGAAACCAGTTTTGAAGACTGGCGTGAACAAACCTACCCCGTGTGGATGACGCCGGCGGACATTCATGCCTCTCACGGACTTTCTACAAATATACTTTTTAAGAGAGCGCTTGAGATCGGACTGGTATTGGCGAAAGATCAACAGGATGTGATTCAGTTTTGGCCTCAGCTCATCACCAGACTTGATCAAAATATTCTCAACCATTTTTGGAGTGAGTCTTTAGGTGCACCTGCTAGCTATGTCATGGCAAGTCCAGCCTGGTTGCCCTCATCACATAGAGATTTACTGGGTGAATCATTAGGAATTCTATTCTGCAATTCATTTTCACCGATAGCCGGAAACCTGGTAGCGAGTTATCCGCGAACTGCTTATGGGAGTCCAGTGATCTCACACCAACTACCCCATTCGCCCCCCTATCACAATCAGGCCATCTGGCCCTTTGTTGAAGCTTACTCACTCCTGGCAGCTAAAGAGGCAGGACAGCAAGCTGCCTATCGACATAGTTTTAATGGTCTGATCAGAGCCGCTGCTGTTTTTCTGACAAACCGGGAGAATTACCATTATACAACAGGAAGGCCAGACCAGACTGAGATCAACTCTGATCGGCAATTATGGAGTGTTGCTGCCTGGTTGAGTGCTATTTATAAAGGCTTATTTGGGATTGCGGTGGACTATAATTTTGATCAGGATAATTTTGAGCTAAGGCTTAACCCCAACAACCCTTTTCAATGGAAAAAGTATTCTCTTACAAATCTAACCTTGCACAACACCCCCATTAGCATCGTGCTGAATGGTAGTGGTTCGGTGATTAGATCCATACGGGTAAATGGTAAAGTCCATGAACCGGACAGCCCCTTGCCACTACTCGGAGAAGCCCTTAATATTCGAATTGAACTAAAAGAAGCTCAAGACAGTAGAACGTCAGAAGTGAATCTGGTGGAGCATGTCTTACCTGAAATTCCAACTATCCATTGGTCAGCAGATACCCTTAAATGGAACAGCAACACGTCAACTAGTATTCTTGAATTAAATGGTCGTGTTCTGGATACGCTGAGACAATCACCATATGTGGTGGCTGATAGTTTAAGTGGGTTTCTATCTCTGCGCACGCTTGATTCAAGCGGCGCAACCAGCCTACCAACTCAACCACATTATCAAGGACTGGCAGCAGCCCTGGCACTTAATTCCAAGGATCCCTATTATATTGAACTGGGAAATAAAAACTCGCTGATCGAAGTTAGTTTTTCATTACCAACTACGGGCAACTATCTATTGCGATTTGTGTATAGCAATGGTTCTGGTCCAATTAATACTGGGAATACCTGTGGCCTGGCTAAGCTTAAGATTAATGATTGGTGGCTTGAAAAGATGATTAGTTTTCCCCATACTGAATCATGGGAGCAGTGGAGTACGACGGCCTGGACTACCGCTCAATTTGAAGCCGGGTTGAATACTCTTGAATTAGATCAAGAGTCCCTGCCACTGACCAATATGAATGGAACGCTTAATCAGTTTCGGGTTCAGGGTGTAGAAATTATCCCGATGCAGAATTAATTATTGCTAATTAAAACTCCGCTTACTTACTGATAAACCTAATGGGGAAGATTGTTTCTCCATAGGGACCGACCCCTTCGATCAGAAACATTTTGTATTCAGCTTCAGAATAGGGACTGCCTGCGGTTGAGTCAGCTTTAATGTCCCCGAAATAGTTAGGACTGTAATCCTCTATCGAACGAGCATCTCTGACTACTCGGACACCACGAATACCAGCCACGCTTGCTGCAACCATATCATTATCAGAATCCCCATAGAAGATATGCAAGCCAAGCTTGGTGATCAGTTCATGTTTGGTCGTGTACTTATAACCGGAGTCTTTATCCTTTTCCTTTGGTGAAAAAAACAGGTTCTGCCCTTTAACTATGGGAAAGCCCAACTCCTTACTCAAATATCGGCCTACAGCCTCACCATTGGTGCCAGGTCTGGCGGTGATAAAATATACTTCATGTCCATGGGCGCGTAGAAATCCAATTAATTCAGCTACTGGATCGATGAGGACTGAGTACACACTATCATGCATATTAATCCATCCATAATCCAAATGGCCGGAATCATCACTCAGGCTGAGTGCCTTAAGAAAATTATCTCTGGAAAATAGAATGGTATCATCCACGTCAAAGCCGACGCGTAACTGACCAACTATTTTCTCAGGGCTTGCTGTGTATTTTGGATGATGACAAGCAGTCAGCAATAAAACAAAACTGATGATGATAATTTGAACAGATTTCATACTGGTATCTTTCTCTATATTATTGTTTCACTGCCATAAAATAGTGGCAAATAGCGGATTAAAAACCCATTTTAAAGTATGCTTAAACTATCCGTTTCAGAACCTGAAAGAAAACTAGTTTACCTGATTGCCAGCAAGTGGACTCATCCAAGCCTGGATCAATTCATGATCATTATATCAGACCCATATCGTTGGCTACTACCAGCACTGGGCTTAGTGATGTTGCTAATATATCAAAACTGGGAAGCTGGTATAAGCGCCTTGCTACTGGGTGGGATTGGAGCAGCCATTGCTGATGGCATAAATACCAGATTCATTAAAAGATATACTGACAGGATCAGACCTGGAAAACAATACGAAGAGATTCGATCACTTGGGACCATGAATAAAGGTCGGAAGTCATTCCCTTCAAATCATGCATCAAATACTATGTCATTCGCTATTGGGTTTAGTTTGATATTTCCCTGGGCAATGTTTGTGCTCATCCCGCTTTCAATTCTTGTAGGATATTCAAGAATCTATTGTGGTGCACATTTCCCCCTTGACGTATTGGCAGGTTGGTTCCACGGAACTTTCTGGGTGCTTGTACTCTTTTTATTTTATACCCAACTAATAGTCCATAGAATTTAATACTTAAACACAAGTACAATTAAAAAAGGGTGAGACATGCTCACCCTTTTCCTCAAGCAAACAAAGTTGCTTATATTTACTGATACTACCTATAGTTTCTTCTTAAGAGAGTTGTATTCCTTCTCTAGTACAGAAATTTCTTTCAGGATAGTTTGCAGGCGTTTTAGAATACCGTCAGCATCTTCAATCACTTTTATTTCTACAGCGGCTACAGCTTTTACGGCCTTTTTACTAACACTTCTTTTCACTGCTGCTTTTCTTTTCTTGGGTCCTTTTTTGGTTTTACCCCAGTTACTCAGAGTTACTACGGAAACACCGTACTTCACACTTGCAGCTTTCATACCGCCACGTTTTTTCTTAGCATTGAAATCTTTAATAAACTGGGCGATTTCAGCTTTCTGTTCTGCAGAATATCGAATCCCCTGATTGCCTTTTGCTGTCTTTGCAGCCATTCTGTTCACCTCCTGGATTATAAATCTTTATTTCTGAACTAAAACTATAGTTTTACTATCTTAATACCAAGAACTTTATTGGTGAGCATAAAACTAATATTTAACCACGTTTAATAAATAATTGGTATCTCATGAAAGATAATACCTTGACGCTATTTACGATATTCCACTTTGTGTTTAATTCTATCCCAAACAGCATCCATCTCTTCCAGGGTGGCCGTTTCGATATCTTTTTCCTCATCGACAAAGACTTTTTCTAAAGCTCTGAACCTGGCATCAAATTTATCAACAGCTAGCCGCATTGCTGTTTCACTATCAATTTTCATTAGTCGAGCAACATTCACCAAACTAAATAAAACATCTCCATATTCTTCACGAGCCCGTTCCAGGTCACCTTGCTTCCATTCCTCAACCAATTCATCTACTTCTTCATGAAATTTTTCCAAGGCTGGTAGAACATCATTCCAGTCAAACCCGACAGTCGAGGCTTTCTCCTGAATTCTTTGTGCGCGAATTAAGCCTGGCAGGTTTTTTGGTACACCATCCACCCAACTTTTACGTCCTTCGGCTTTCTTAGCTTTTTCCCAATTTTCTTTTGCATCCTCCAGGCGTTTGGACGCACTATTATCCGGTCCAAAAACATGAGGGTGTCGCCTGACCAGTTTTTCATTTATAGAAGCAATTGCATCTTGAAGTTTGAATTTACGCGCTTCTTCAGCCATTTGAGCTTGCATAACTATATGCAAAAGCAAATCACCTAACTCATTTTGCAATTCCAGGTGTGAGCCATTTTCAATAGCTTCCACTACCTCATATGCTTCTTCAATTAGATATGGAATTAAACTTTCAGGTGTTTGTTCCTGATCCCAGGGACAACCATCAGGTGCTCTTAACTTTATAACGATCTTTTGTAACTTCTGTAGTTCTTCTTCGACGGTACTGCTAGATTTATCAATCATTGATGCTCAATTACTTTTAATTACTTTTACTTTTTCAATTCGATTCTTTTCCACCGAAATAACTTCAAACGTATAATCTTCATGAGTTACAGTTTCGCCCTGTTTTGGAATAGTTCCTAAATTAAAATAGATGAAACCTCCAACTGAATCATAATCTCGCTCTTCTGGGAATTTAATATTTAATTTTTCCGAAACATCATCGAGCTGGGTAGAAGCTTCAATCACATAGACATCCTGCTCTACTTCAAGTATTTCAGTATCTTCATTAGATTCATCAATCTCATCCCGGAGGTCACCTAAAACCTCCTCAATGATATCCTCAACTGCAACCATCCCGGAGAAGCCACCATATTCATCTACAACTATGGCCAGTTTTTGTTTTTGGCTCTGCATATCGCGCAATAGTTCATCAATATGCTGATGTTCAGGAACAAACATAGCTGGACGTGCGAGTCGTTCAAGATTGATACGCTGTGAACCACTATGCAGGTAGGGTAGAATATCTTTAATAAACACTATTCCGCGAATTTTATCTATTTGGTCATGATAGAGAGGATACTTTGAGTAAGCAGTTTCTCGAATAGTATCTAACAATTCTGCTCTAGTCATCTCAGTGTTGAACATGATAACATCGGGACGGGGAATCATAATCTCTTTCGCAAAAGTATCACCAAATTCTATCACAGAGTGGATCATTTCTTTTTCTTCTTCTCCGATAACTCCCTGATCCTGTCCGAGTTCAACCAAAGTTTTAATTTCTTCATCAGAAGTAAAATTCTCTTCTGGCTGTATCCCAATTATCGTCACCATTTTTTCAACCAAAGTGTAAACAACTTGAGCGATTGGTGAGAATAGCTTAAATATAAATGTGAGTAAACCAACAATCCGGGAAGCAAAGCCAAGTGAGTGACGCATAGCTAACACTTTAGGGGTGATCTCACCGAAGATGACCAGTACAATTGTCAGGACAACTGTTTCAATGGCCAGAGCAATAACTGGATTATAACCACTCTTACGAGCAAGCCCCACAGTAATGATGGCGGCCATTGAGGCCAATGCTACATTGACAATTGTATTTCCAGTCAGGATAGTTATCAACAGGCGCTTTGGTGTCGCCAATAATCTGACAATCAGTCGAGATGAAGGAGCTAAATCGTGTTTCAGTTTTTCAACATCATTCTTCTTAAGGTTGAATAAGGCAGTCTCAGACCCTGAGAAAAAGGCTGACACTAGCAGAAGCATGATAAATATGATCGTCTGCCAGATCAGTGCTGGGTCAAAGTTATCAGCTAATTCCATTATGATACCGTATGCTTAATTAATTGCAGGTAATGATCTTCCAGGGTGGTCATTTGAGTTTTTAACTCAACAGTCTCATCTTCATAGCCGCACAAATGGAGACAACCATGAATTAACACGCGATGTAACTCTGTTTGGGCAGCAGTTTTATATTTGATGGCATTCAGTTCAATTTGTTTAAATGACAAATATATCTCACCCTCAAGAGGATCATCAGACTCATTTAAATTAAAGGTAATGACATCGGTGTACACATCTTTACTAAAATACTCATTTTTCAATGCGCGCAGTGCGTCGTGTTCCATGAACACAACATTAACATATTCAGCTGCTTTATGTTCACGTGTGAACACGTCTATCACAATCTGTTCAAACAAACTTATGTCTGCCTGAGGGTCTGGATCAATTATTTCAATCTGCATGAAATGTTCAATACGCTATTGTCTGTTCTGAAGTACTGATCAGTCTTCATCATCCATGATGTGTAGTTTCTTACGCTGACCTGGGTATTCAATGCGTGCATGGAGGCTCCCCGTGATAACCGGCATCATGGCACTTTTAATACTTTCAAGATCCTTGAAGGTAAGGGGGCAATTATTTAGTTCGCCAGCTTTAACTCGACTCTCGATGATTGAATCCATAAGTGATGCAATCCGCTGAGGAGTAGGGTTTTTAACTGACCTGGAAGCCGCTTCAACGGCTTCTGCAATCATGAGGATACCGGTCTCCTTAGTGTTAGGTCTTGGTCCCGGATAAATAAAATCTGCTTCATTAACTTCAGAATCAGATTCTTTAGCTCGTTCTAGTGCCTGCTGATAAAAGTATTCCACACGAGTTTTGCCATGGTGCATGGGAATAAAGTCTGCGACGATTGATGGGAGCTTATGCTCGTTCGCCATTCTTATCCCATCTTTAACATGAGCCACAATAACCGTTGCACTTAAACGTGGAGATAGTTTTTCATGCTTATTGGTTCCGCGGAGCTGGTTTTCAATAAAGTACTCTGGTTTTTCAGCCTTACCAATATCATGGTAGTACGCGCCTACTCGTGCCAGAAGTGAGTTTGCGCCAACTGCTTCTGAGGCTGCCATAGCAAGATTACCTACATCAATACTATGTTTAAAAGTTCCCGGCGCCTTCATTGCCAGGTTACTTAACAGTTTGTTATTAAAATCGAGCAGTTCCAGCAAGGTCAGGTTGGTTGTGATTTTAAATAGTCGCTCGATCAAGACCAGGAATCCATACGATAACAAGGGAGAAAGAAAACCATTCGCTGCTGCAAATATCATATGCTCCATGACCGAGTCCCAACTGCTAAACTTAATCATTTCAAAAACTGCGATCACCGCCACATAGCCAGAGGTCACCGCTAAAATGCTCCATAGAATTTGAGATCGAGAACGCAATCTGCGAACCGTATAGATAGCAAGTGACGAGACAAATAGATTGGCAACAATAAAGGGAATATTATTACTTAGAATGATCCCTGTGAGCAGGGTGAGCGTAACCATAATGATAAAAGCTATTCTACCGTCAAAAACAACGGTAAATATCATGGCTGCAATACTCATGGGGACAAAGAACTCTGACCACTGTAGTTTATAGACAATGGTATGGGCTAGCGCCAAGGTTAGCACAATGATGATCCCGACTAAGACGATTAGCTTGATATCATTATAGATCTGACTACGGTAGGTTATCAAGTAAGCAAAAAAGAAAAAGAGTAAAAATGCTGAAAGTAGAATCTTGCCCATGAACGTCATGAGTCTATTGGTGGCTGATTGACCATAGCCCTTACGAATATACTCTTTCTCAAGCGAGTTTAACTTTTGCTTGATCAGAGGTGTTACTCTCGTATTGGCATCAACGATTCGTTCATTTTTAAAAACCTTACCAACACTAATGGGCACTAGATTGCGGGCTTCAGCTTTACGGTTCTCCGTCAGTTCCAGAGAATAATTCAAGTTGGGAATCATGACAGCGATGGCAACATCTTCAGCCAAATGAAGTAATCTAGGATCACTTTCCAGATAGTTAGACGTGAGGACTTTTCTAACCCCTTCCCAGGCTTGAGTTATATCCCGAAAATCGGCTGGGTTACGATTTGATTCCTTGCCTCGCATAATCATGGTAATTCTAACTTGATCCTGCCCAGCAGGTAAATCACCGATAATCCCCAACATGTATTGGGGTAAAAGTGCTCGTTTAACTGAGTTGATTAGTCGGCGGGTTGAAGGTCCTTCCTCAATGAAGTGATCCCAACGGGGGGTTCCTAAATTTACGAGACCTCTCTCTACCAGATCATTTTTGATATTCAGTACAGTTAGGGAGTCTTCTTGCAGTAAATAAAACGTCGAGTCAGCTACAAGGCTGTCTGTGAGTGACTGCCAGTGATCACGCTTTGCTGACAGGTCTTTCTCAGCTTGATACCATAACGCTAAATTTTTTCGAATCTGATCTAAGCGATTATTTACAGAATCACGGCTGGTATTTTCCCAGATAAACACGGGAAGGATAGAACTTTCACGAGCTAGCCTGTCTTGCTCCAGAGCTGCTTCAGTCTTTAAAATGTCAAAATCAAAAGGGGCAATAATTGTTTCTGTGGTTATCTGATCAACATCGTAATCAAACTGGAACATCTTCCCCTTGGGAAAAAAGAGAGCCGTAACAACCAGGAGTATAGCAATTAAAGTGACCTGGCTTATTCTAAGCCAAATATGATATTGTCTTTCGTCATTGACGTTTTTTTTTGATTGAGTTAACATGAAGTAATTATAACCCTTTTAGAAGCTGCTTCAAAATTACAAGTTTCTGAACTTCAGATGTACCTTCACCGATGGTTAGCACCTTTGCATCACGGAAAAACCGTTCTACCTGAAATTCTTTTATATACCCGTAGCCACCGTGAACCTGAACGGCAAAGTTGCTGGCTTCAACCGCAACCTCTGAGGCTTGCAATTTAGCCATCGCAGCCACTTTGACCACATCTTCACCCTGATCCTTTAGATAACTGGCATAGTAGACTAGATGTCTGGCAGCTTCAATCTGAGCAGCTATTTCAGCCAGCCGCAAACCAACACCTTGAAATTTATGAATCTTTTTTCCAAAGGCTTCCCGCTCATCGGAATATTTAAGAGCAGCATTTAGAGCGCCTTCAGCCAGGCCAAGTGATAATGCTGCCACACTTATCCGACCACCAACCAAAGCCGTCATCATCTGTTTGAATCCCACATCCAACTTACCTAAAAGTGCAGATCCCGGGACGCGCATATTGTCGAAAGTCAGGGCACGAGTATCAGAACCACGCCAGCCCATCTTTTTTTCCGGTGGTCCAATAATGAACCCAGGGGTTTTGGGATCCACCATGAATACGGATATCCCACTGGGGCGTTTTGCCTCAGGATCAGTAACAGCCGTAAGGTTGCATATGCCTGAGTAGCCAGCGTTAGTAATAAAGGCTTTTGAGCCATTAATAATCCAATCATCTCCATCGCGGACAGCTGTCGTTTTCGTTCCACCAGCATCTGAGCCCGCTTCTGGTTCTGTTAGACCAAAACACGCGAGATATTCACCGGCTATCAAATTTGATAGATGTTCTTTTTTCTGGGCTTCATCCCCAAATAGAAATATGGGATAGGTACCTAGTGATATATGTGCCGCAACAGTTATAGCCACAGAGGAGTCTACTTTTGCTAATTCCTCTATGACCAAAGTATAGGCCAGGGTATCCATGCCTGCCCCGCCATATTCTTCGGGGAAAGGAATTCCCAATAGTCCCAGCTCAGCCAGCTTTGGAATTAATTCTTCAGGAAATCGTTCTTCTTTGTCAAGCGCTTCTGCAATTGGAGCAATTTCGTTGGCGGCAAAATCTCGGACCATGTCCTGGAGCATATAATGCTCTTCTTGAAAATACTGTTTCATTAACAACTCCTCCCCATCAACAATAATTTCCTACCATTGTATCACAGACGCACCCCAGGTAAACCCAGCACCAAATGATGCTACGACCACAATATCACCACGATTAATTCTCCCTTCAGCCAGGGCTTCATACATGGCAATCGGGATAGAGGCTGATGTTGTATTTCCATATTTATGAATATTGGAATAGACAACTTTATGTAATTCAAGATCAAGACGATTGGCAACAGCTTCCGTGATACGAAGATTAGCCTGGTGGGGAACAACCAGCTTTACTTCACTTTTTTCAACACCGGCAGCCTCAAGGGCTTCCTTGATCACTTGTGGAAACTTGGTGATCGCATGTTTAAAAACGCTGCGACCATTCATGGTGACTTTACCATGACCTTTGTCCAAAATCTCATGGCTTTGAAACGGATTATCTAGAGTAGAAGGAGACCTCAACATAAGATCTTCGGCATAACGACCATCCGAATGAGTTACTATTGATTGAATACCCCGCTGCTCATCTGTAGGTTTTAAAACTACGGCTGCGGCTCCATCGCCAAAAAGAACTGCAGTATCACGTCCTGCTGTTGAAAAATCCAAAGCAACTGATTGAACTTCAGAGGTAATTAAGAGAATATTATCATATGCTCCAGATTCAATAAAGGCTTTTGCGATAGATAAACCGTATAAAAAACCAGAGCAAGCCATCCGAATATCCACTGCAGGTGTTCCGGGAATCCCCAAACGTCTGGTCATCATGGGACCACCACCAGGGGCAAAATAATCACTCGCCATCGTTGAGAATATAATGTGATCAATATCTTCAGCAGTCATACCAGCTTTTTCAAGTGCTTCTTCAGCTGCTTTTAAGGCCAGGTCAGTTGTGCATTCTCCATCTACGTGGTGACGTTCATGGATACCGGAGCGTTCCCGGATCCATTCATCAGATGTATCCATCATTGCTTCCAGGTCTTTGTTGGTCACAATCTTTGGTGGCACATACATTCCAATGGAATCGATATAAGCTCTTCTCATTTCTGGTTCCCCTAATTTATCAGTCTAATATCTTTAAGTTCCAACTGGATGGTTTTGCGTCCCTGCCATTCATTCTCTGAAAGAATGTAGGCAATTTCCAGAGGTTTCCCGGCATACAGGAGTTCTAATTGCTCAGCCATCCCAAACCCAATAGCATCTAATACAGTACGCCCTTGTCGAACTTTAAATTTCAGGTGATTCTTACCCACAATCTTGGGTCTCGGATACCCGATCACTTCCAGATTCTGACTGGAAAACAAGGGGCGCATATTACCAGGACCATACGGCGCCAGTCTTCTGAGCGTTTCCAACAACTGGGTGTTGATTTCATTAAATTCGATCACAGATTCAATCTTCAGGCGTGGTCTCATCATTTCTTCGGTAATTTGCTGCATGGCTATTTCCTGAAAGCGTTGTTCAAAGGCTTCCAGGTTTTCAGGCTCAATGGTCATTCC
>JAUVDF010000217.1 GCA_030595455.1 Fidelibacterota bacterium
GTTCAGATCTACGGGGGCATATTGAAGCAGCTGATCTTCCAGATTCAGTAAAAATTAAATGGGATCCTCAGTTTGAACAGCAAGGATTCCAGATCGACTTTCATGCCAAAGATGCAGCAGAGCTGGAAACCATTCTAAGCAAGTTGTCATCCACTAAATTTAAAAAGCTCTTTGAAGAAATATAAACCGAAGTGAAAGAACCAAAAATTACCCGGATCATTGTTGATCAGAAAGTTGCTGATCAAGAATTAGTCCAGCGCTATAAACGCAATAACCCCAAAGCTGAGGTCATCGAGATCGAGCTCACGGATGAGCTTAAAGATGCCATGTTCAAACAGGAAGCAACCCCGGCTAAGAGGGATATCCTACTCACTGAGAAACAGGGACATACCGTTAAACAATGCCCGGGGACAGACCGCACTTATCGTTGCTGTAACTATCACGTTATCAACCAGACCAGTAACGGCCCCATCGATTGTACTTATTGTATTCTCCAATTCTACCTGAACAATCCGGTCACCACGGTCTATGCCAATACGGAAAAACTGCTCACCGAGGTGAAAGACAAGATTGCGACTCAGCCCAAACGCTTTTTTCGAATTGGGACCGGTGAACTCTCAGACAGTCTGGCTTTTGATTCTTCTTCGGAATATTCAAAGGATGTGGTGGAATACTTTGCTGAACTGCCCAATGTTCTCCTGGAACTCAAGACCAAGTCAAATAAGATCGAAAATCTGCTGAAATTAGACCATAAGGGGCATACTGTGGTTTCCTGGTCGGTGAATCCCCAGGTAATTATTGATGCTGAGGAACACAAGGCCGCCTCACTGCAGGAACGCCTCAAAGCCATGGAGCAGGTCCAGGCTGCTGGCTATAAAATCGGGTTACATTTTGATCCACTACTCTTTCATGAAGATTGGGAAAGCACTTATCCTGATTTGATCAGGCAGCTATTTGAAGTGCTTGACCCTAAAAACATCGCATGGATTTCCATTGGCTCGCTACGTTTCCCACCGGAAATGAAAGATAAGGTGCTGGAGAAATTCCCAAAATCCAAGATCATGTTTGCCGAATTAATCCGTGGGATGGATGGTAAAATGCGTTATCCCAAACCCTTACGTCTGGATATGTACCGTACGGTTTATAAGGCTCTGCGTCAGTACGGTGGAGATAAACTCTTTATCTACTTCTGTATGGAGTCCGCAGAAATCTGGGAACGGGTGATGGGCTGGAGTCCGGATGACAATGAACATTTGGATTACCTGTTTGCCATGAGTTTGTATGAGCAATTCCCCGGGCTTATGGCTGCTGAACCAGAGCGTCAGGTCTATGCTGACGGTATTCCCCTGCATCATGAAAAGGCTGATATTCCAGGGCTTTGATTTTTTGTCTTTCTGAGTGACACATAGCAAAGCCTGGAAGAATATCAGATTCTGGCTAGCTACATCACCTGATTATTAACCTCGATTTTTTAGTTCGTTTGGATTAGTTTACGAAAAAAATGTCGCAGGATACACTGAGAATACAAATGGATAAATCGTCGGGAAGCTGCTCTCAGGGACGTTAGACATACTTTTAATAATGAAAGGATATCATGGTAACCTTCAACGAAATTGACCAAAAAATTTCAACCTTCATGGAACGATGGGGAGTTCTTGCTGTACGCATATCTTTTGGAATTATTTTTATATGGTTCGGTATCCTGAAACCATTCGGTATATCTGCAGCTGAATCTTTAGTGCTTGCAACCGTTCCCTGGCTCCCCGTTTTTGAGGGAGAAACCTGGGTCGCAATTATTGGATGGTGGGAAGTAGTGATCGGAATCGCATTTCTATTTAGAAAAACAATCCGAATTGCCATAGCCCTGCTAGCTCTACAAATGATAGGAACTTTCATGCCACTTGTTTTTCTTCCAGAAGTCACATTTCAACCGGGCTTAATTCCCTTTGGCCCAACGATGGAAGGTCAGTATATCATAAAAAACTTAATGATCATTTCTGCAGCCCTGGTGGTTGGGGGGACAGTGCGTAGTAAAACAATAGATGCCTAACAAAGGCTTACAACATTTGTCTTGTAAAAGCGTACTTATATACGTACGTTATTGCGAAACATTGAAGCGAGGTTACCATGAAGACAATAAATGTTACAAAAGCTCGGGCTGATCTCTATAACTTGCTCCTTGAGACCTCTGAATCACATGAACCGATTCAGATCACAGGCAAGAAAACGAATGCAGTTCTTCTTGCTGAAGATGATTGGCGAGCTGTACAGGAAACCTTGTACCTTATCTCGATACCTGGTATGCGGGAGTCCATAATTGATGGTCTTAATACCGATGTTAAAGAATCTGAGGAACTTGATTGGTGAGTTGGAAGATTGTTTACACCAAACAAGCTATCAAGGATTCGAAAAAGATTGAATCTGGAAATTTAAAGCCAAAAGTTTTGAGGCTACTTCGACTACTAAAAGAAGACCCATACGCAAAGCCCCCTCCATTTGAGAAATTATTAGGCGATCTTTCAGGAGCCTATTCACGACGAATAAACATTCAGCACCGGCTTGTTTATCAAATTATTGATAAAATTAAGACTGTGAAAGTGATCAGGATGTGGACGCATTATGA
>JAUVDF010000157.1 GCA_030595455.1 Fidelibacterota bacterium
TCTTTTCGTGAACAAATGAACCTGGGTCACTATAGCGGTCCTGGTAATTCCGGTCAAAAATAATCGTCCCTTTTTGTTTGGACCTGGACGGATTAAACAAGTAGGCTTTTTTATTGCGCGTATTCCACCAATAGTCATGAATAATTGCTACTTTAGCATTCCCCCATTCAATATTATTATAGCGGTTCTTCAGCTTAATAAGTGAGGTGGCCTGCCTTTTCGAAGTAATTTTTTGCTGAAATACTTCATCCCGATAAGGGACATCCACCTTTGGATCTCCACCATCAAGTGCTTCACACCAGACCAGGGTGGAGGGTTGATCTTTACGCCAGGTCATTTCACGCTTACCGGTTCTAACCGACATAAAGCCTTTTGGTAAAACTTCCATTAAAGGAACATCCATAACCGTTTTAACAAAAGTCCCGGTGTTACGATAGATATTGGTTCTAAAGGGAAATCGAGAATAAGTAACCAGGTAGGAGAAGGGTTGCTGAATTTCAGAAATCTTGACATATTTGCCGTCAGGAGAAAACGAGACGCTCCGGTACATTGCTGCTTTAAGCCATAGCGTCGCTTTACCATCCAGGTTTACTTTGGCAATTTTGGAAGTGGCCAATACTTGAAAATTATGCACATCATCCTGGTTCTTGAGTAAGTCTTGATACGTACGGTTTTGGGCTTTTTCACCAGTGCTTACACTAATAGTCGGACCCGTTGGGACAGATAATTCAGTATCAATTAGCTGCTCTCCTGAGTCTGGCATTTGTTTAACCAACAAAGCCTGACTGTCTTTGAACCAGACCAGGGGATTTCCCAAATTAGCATTGGCATTGGCTGTTGTCAGCCTGCTTACAGATGCTGTTTTTATATTTAGCAGCCAGACTTCAACACCGGTTTCTGTGGTATGCGTAAGTGCCACATAGGATTGATTAGGTGACCAGCTAAAGTTTGCTAGTCGGGGATTTTTTGGTAATCCAGCGATATCTCTCAAAGCTTCACTAAAAGCATTTTTCAGCTTGATATTATTATAGTAGGTCTTGCGGCTGGAGATGTTGGTTTTAGGGTTAATTCGGAGCCCGGCAAGGCGCAATTCTGATTCAGAAAGTGTGGCAATTGATTTATAAGTGTCACGATATAATAGCAATACGTTCTCACCCTTACTATCGATCTGGACCCTGGGAGCAAGTGGCGCATTAGCCAGCGTGAGAATTTCCTCCGGTGGCAATTTGTAACCCTGGTGTTCTTGGGCAGAAATGACTGATACGATCAGTAGGATTGAGCTGAAAAGGTTAAGTAATGCTCTCATTTTATACTCCCCTGCATTGTGAGACTGAAAAATATTAATTGTGCTGCCAATGATCTAATAAAAAAAGCAACGATATCAATCGCCGCTTTTTAGAATAAGCAAAATTCACTTGTTGGTAATTACTGGTCTAAAGCTTCCAGCCTTTTTTCAAATTCTGAAAGACCATCTATAGCCTGAGCTGAATTATCACTAGTTTTTGAGGATCCAAAAATATTATCACCAAGGCCTGCTTCTTTACCCTGAAGTTGACCTAACATGGCTTTTACCTCTTCATTGAATTCACTGACTGTCATTTCCAGCCGCAGGATCAATTCATCCATGAGTACCTGACTATAATTCTTATCAATCCCACCCATGAGATGTCCAAGATTTTCCTGCAGGAACTTCATCCTACTATCAGAATTTGCAAAATCAATGTCAGCCATTTTACCTCCGAAGCCTCAAATAATTATGATTAAGAAGTTAAAAGATACCCATACTCAAAGCAAGTCGCATTCAAGCACAGGCAGGGCAAGCACTTCCCTACTTACGAGGACGTCCTTTTTTATAATATCTATTCAACCAATCCCGCTGAAAATTCTCGTAATTACCCTTCTCAATAGCCCGGCGAATATCAGCCATAAGATCTTGATAAACGGTCAAATTGTGGATAGTCGCCAGGGTTCCTGCCAAAGGATCCTTGGTAAAGAATAGATAGCGTAGCACCATGCGCGAATAGGTCTGGCAGGTGTAGCAACGACAGGTTGTATCCAGGGGATACTTATCCTTACGGTAGGTTTTGTCCATGATCCGAATTTTGCCCATCTTGGTAAATAAGGTTCCCTGGCGGGCGTAACGGGTGGGAATGACACAGTCAAACATATCCATACCCCGATTAACTGAAGCCAAAATATCCTCAGGTAGCCCAACACCCATGAGATAGCGGGGCTTCATAGGTGGCAATAGGGCTGATGTATAACCTACCACTTCTTTCAGTAGGTCAAGACCTTCACCAACACTGACACCGCCAATGGCAAAACCATCAAAAGGGATATTGGTAATCTCCTGGGCACTTTGGCGACGGAGGGACTGATATATTCCGCCCTGGACAATCCCAAACATGAACTGATGATCCTGTAGATGGTAATCACGACTGCGTTCAGCCCAGCGCGTCGTACGCTCAACAGCTTTCTGGACGTACTCCTGGGGGGCTTTGTAATCGACGCATTCATCAAAAGCCATTACAATATCTGAACCTAGATCCCGCTGAATTGCCATGGACTGTTCAGGTCCTAAAAATAGTTTTTCACCGTTTTCTTCGAATTGAAAAGAGACTCCTTTTTCTGTGATCTCGCTCCCTTCCAGTGAAAAGACCTGAAAGCCACCGGAATCTGTCAGAATGGTCCCTTCCCAGCCCATAAAGCGGTGTAGACCTCCGGCTCTTTTTACCGTCTGCAAGCGTTCACCCAGTGACAGGTGATAGGTATTTCCCAGAACTACTTGAGCCCCGGATTCAACCACATCACGCATGGGAGTAGATCGCACATACCCGGCTGTTCCAACTGGCATAAACGCAGGGGTTTCAACCTTGCCGTGTTCAGTAAAAAACTGTCCCCGACGAGCACCAGATGGATCGGTCCTTAATAACTTAAATTGGATATCTTTCTTACTCATCGTGGGCTTGCCTCTTTACTCTATATTCTTTTCTACTCAATAATGTTTGATTATCATACTGTCTATTTTCAATCTCAATCGACGATTCAGACTCACTGACTTTTAGATTCAGCGTGTAAAATGTCTCGAAACCCTGGCTCAGTCCGCAAAATTCTCCAATGGTCGAGCCAGTCAACTCACCAGCTTCAGCACCTGCTATCAAAAGCTCACAGCCCTCCAGGCGTTGAAACTCACCTGATGAATCAGCCTGAAATATTTCCAGCAACACCTGCTCATCTTCAAAATCACTGATCCTGATCCGTAGGAATGCCAGAGTGTCTAAGGTAATTGCCAACCAGCCAGGATCAACAGCATCAATGGGATTTATTCTCAGGGTTTTGCTACTCCCCTTTGAAGTGAGTCCAGATTCTTCCAAAATGAATTGACCCAGGGCTAAATGTCTAAACTGTTCGGCTGGACTGGGTTGCTCATGCTCTTCAAACCACCCAGTAACCTCAAGGGTGCGCACCATTATAAGCATCATAACGGCCAGGATGATGGTACTTATGACGTAGTATAGATTGAGCTGCTTCATCTGACCTAAACCATCTCCGCGATTTACTTAACTGGCTAAATGGGCAATAAGTAACCAGATATCCTCAACATAATTCTCCTGAACATCAATACTGAAGCCTGAAGCCTCAAGATCCTGTACAGCCTTGGCGCTTGGTATTCGATGGTCTTTGGCTGGACCCCGCTCTTGGTCAGCTTTCGGATCCCAATCCATAAACATGACTTTTCCCTCTGCTTTGAGAACCCTTTTAATCTCA
>JAUVDF010000088.1 GCA_030595455.1 Fidelibacterota bacterium
GAACATCTATTCGATATATTGAAAGAAAATGGTATAATGGTTGCCCCGGAAGGGAAACGAGAACAATACGTATGGGTCTATCAGAAGTCTAAGGGGCAGATTAAAAAGATCAGAAGAGATGCCGTTAGATTTGTACCGCTGGTACAGGGTCCCATATTTTAAGATAAATTAGCTTAAAGAGAGGGTTAGATGGACAGACTTTACAAATCAAATAAAGATAAAGTATTTGACGGTGTTTGTGGTGGTATCGGGGAGTATTTCGGTGTTGACCCGGTAATTATCCGTCTGCTTTGGATCATATTAGTAATTTTTGGAGGCACAGGTGTACTGGCGTATCTGGTAGCCATGGTCATTATACCGAAACAGGCAAGTGCTGAATCCGCTAGTGCTGAAAAAGGTCAAGAGATCGCACTTGAAAAGGTTTCACATAAGTTCTGGGGCATATTGCTGGTCCTAGCCGGTCTTTTATTACTCCTGGGCATTCTTGGACCAATTAGTGGCATCTTTGCCGGTGCAGCTATTCTCATGGGTAGTGTTTTGTGGCCACTTCTAGTGATCGCGCTGGGCTTGTACCTTTTCTTTAATCAGTCAGGTAAAACAGATCTCAAATCATCCATTGATGAAGTGTTTCCTCAGGGAAGACGCCTGTACAAATCACGGACAGATCGACGTATTGCCGGTGTCTGCGGAGGCATAGGCGAATATTTTGACGTTGACTCAAACCTAATTCGGATATTTTGGGTTATGGCGACTTTGGGTTCGTTTGGATTTGGCATATTAATGTATTTAGTATTAGCGGTATTCCTGACTGATGATGATTGATGCAGAAAATTATCTGTAGCGATCAACTTGTCCTTGATATTTTAATCGAGATCAATTTAATATGAAAATACTCAGGCTATGTCTGCTCTTGGTGCTAGTGAATGTTGGTTTAGCACAAAGTGTTTATGAGCGAGGCACATTCACCAGCTTGCCGGCAGGTAAGCACATCAATCACAGCTATTATGGTACCTGGAATACCTTCTTCGCAGTTGAAGACGGAGTTTTAGTCTATGATCACCAGTTGGACAAGTGGCTGGAACCGATAACTGCCAGCAATGGGCTAAACCAATATCCGGCATTATTAGTCTGGGAGGATCAGGGGACAAAAGATATCTGGATAGTCACTCCAGATTATGTTTTTGTTTATGACCCCTTAACCGATTGGATGTCCCGGCAATCCCTACCGCTGGACCCTAAATTCTCCGGCAAATATGAATTAGGAATAACCAGTGATCGGGTTGTCATAAGATCTATTCAAACAGACGAATCTGAGAGCTATTCGGCAATTTTCTTCAAGCACTCTGGAACATTTGAGACCTGGGGCGCAGATTCCACTCTGGATATAGATTGGGACACCATCGACATTAAAAGGGCTATCCCGCCAGAATTTGAAGATATCCATGAAACATTGGGGACTCAGACGGTTATTAACGGCAACTTTGATGCCGATGGATTGCTCCATCTGGATGGCTACCCCATGCAATCTGCGAGTGCGGTATCAGCACTTTCCGGGGCAAATGGTATCGGAGAAGTATTTCTAAGTACTTACGGTATGGGTGTGTTCCATCAGGACATTCGGGGTGCACAGTTTCAATCGTTGCCATTTGGATTACTATCGCCGGATGTGATGTGTCTGGAGGATGGGGGAGAACAGATAATCGTAGGCGGCAGAGCAGGACTTACATTTTTAAAAGATTTTGATGCGAATTATGACGAGGCGCTCACTGACCCTGTGCTGGACTATTCATTTATTTCAGCAATCGACACAAAAGCAAAGGACATCCTAATTGCTGGTCGTGGGGGAGTCTTCCAAAAAGACAAAACCGGATCTGGCTGGGATCGTATCATCTCTAAGAAAGATCTTGAGAGTAGTCGTATTTATTCCATAGCATATGGAAATGATGGTTATCTAATGATTGGAACTGAGCGAAACGCTTATCTCTACCATGAATCTGGTCTTATTCTTCAAACCTTATTCCCAGATGGTCTGGACTGGCCAGTCTTCGATATCGAATATGCTGATGGCCGTTTTTATCTCTCGACCTATTTTGGCTTATATGTCTATGATGAAATTGAATCAAAACTTGTTCTAAGACTGAACAGCTACGGAGCAGTGCAAAAACCCCAGGCAGCCCCAGCGATCGATCCGATTTATGAGAGTGAAGTGAGTGGTCGGTTTGTGTGGGCAAGCACGCACCGAGGTTTGGTAAAAATGGACGTGGTTAAGGGTGATGGAACTGCCTATATTGCTCCACAGCTACCTTTCAAGCCCCGGGGGCTCAGCATGCTTGAAGGACGTTTATGGGTTGGTTCCCATGTAGGACTGTATAGTTTTGATTCAGATCAGGCTACTTGGCGACTTTACAACCGAAAAGACGGACTGATTAGTAATTTTGTGACTGATTTAGTAGCTAAGGACAACTATATTTGGCTTGGTACAAACATTGGATTGACGAGGATTAAGTGGCGAAACCTATATTAAAATTAACGACCATCGTTCTATTTGTAACCTTATTTACCTGGGGCTGTAGTAATAACCAGAAAGTAAGTCCTGAAAAAGATCTCACTCTACCAGACTTCTCTTTTGTTGGATTATCGGAACCGCTGGCTGATAAAAAAAACATCAGAGTTACAGTTCACGTAAAAATACCTTATGATGAATTACAATTTATCCGTGAATCTGATGGTTTTCTGGCACGTTATGAAGTGAGTGTAAACATAGCAGATAGTGAGCAGGAGCGTATTGATGGTACCATCTGGAATGATTCACTTGTTGTAGCTGAGTATCAAGATACACGGAAAAGTGAACAAACAGCTCTGGCGGTTAAGAGCTTCATCGTTCCGGCGGCAGAACTAACAATTAGTGTGAGAGTGACTGATCTGTATACGAAGAAATCTAGAATCCTCAGCGATGGAATCGATCAGTCTGACATGTATCATGGTGACTTGGCACTGGGTAACATAATGATCATCGATAACAAGTCGCCAGAGAACAGTCAGGTGCTACTTGATAGATCATTTTATGAGATAGTTGATACCTTGCGATTCAAAGCTCGCATCATAGGGGAGCATCCACCGTATAAAATTACCTATGAATTGCTGGTAAAAGAAGAAATCAAGAAAAAGCATAGTTTTGAAATAGATGTGTCCGGTCCTATAGATTCATTACTTTCGTTTATTGTGCCTTTGAACGATATGCAATATGCCAATTATAGCCTATTCCTAAATGCTCAAGATGGCAAAGATAACCACGTCATGACTAAATCGAATTTTCGAGTCCGCATTAAGGGGCTAAACTTTGACGTTGGAAACCTGGATGAAGCAGCGAAGCAGCTTATATACATCACCAATGAGCGTCAAATTCGTGCCATAATGACAGGTACAGCTCAGGAACAGGCAAAAAACTTTAGTGACTTTTGGGACTCTCTGGATCCAAGTCCTGGTACAACAGTGAACGAGTTGATGGATGAGTATTACCGACGGGTGTCATTCTCGATTGAAGCCTTTACTGTTGTCCAAGATGGTTGGAGGACAGACCGTGGGATGATTTATATCTTATTTGGGACTCCAGATGATATTCAAAGAAGTCCTTTTGAGATGAATCGTAAACCATATCAAGTATGGGAGTATTACCGACTTGGTAAACAGTTTGTTTTTATTGATGTGACTGGATTTGGTGATTATCGCCTTGATCATACTTACCTGAATGAAAATGACTGGAATTTTAGATATTAATTTTCCAGTGATATAATTTTAGCTGAGTTAGAGTTGCTATAAATCCTTTTTCGTGATCCACACCTGTTGCAAAATAAGGGGATATAAGCACTAATTAGTAAGTGCTATTGGTTAAAATATTTCTAGATTTTGCACCACCTGAAAAAAATGGGTTTTTTGGGCAGGTGTAAAGTACTGTTTTCTAAGTCTGAAAGTACATTACAGGTATAAGAGGGAAGATGACTACAAAATTTTCAAACTTTCGAAACTGGATGGGTGTTGATATTGCCGTAGACTTGGGGACGGCAAATACGCTTATCTATGTTCGAGGTCAGGGCATAGTTCTTAATGAACCATCCATAGTTGCAAAATCTAAATCAACCGGAAAAGTGATTGCTGTCGGTAATCAAGCTAAAGAAATGGTCGGAAAAGTTCATCAGGAAATTGAAACTATCAGACCTTTGCGCGATGGTGTAATTGCAAATTTTGAGATGGCTGATAGTATGTTGCAGGGCTTTTTAAACAAGTTACCCATATCTAAGCTAGCTCGGCCCAGAATGATCATATGTGTTCCATCTGGAATCACAGAGGTTGAAAAACGAGCTGTCAAAGAATCTGCTGAACGGCGCAACGCCCGTGAAGTGTTCTTGATTGATGAACCTGTAGCTGCCGCTATTGGAATCGGTATTGATATCAGTGAACCGGTGGGAAACATGATTGTTGATATTGGTGGCGGTACGACTGAGATTGCGATTATTGCCTTGAATGGTATTGTTACAAGTGAATCCCTGAGAGTTGCCGGTGATGAAATGGATGAGGCAATCATTCAGCACTTTAAGCGGGATCATAATTTGCTGATCGGTGAGCGTACGGCAGAGAGTATCAAATGTAATGTTGGTTCTGCTTTGCAGGGCACTGACTTTAAGCTGTCAGTCAAGGGCAGAAACATGATTGCAGGTATCCCAAAGACCATAGAGGTTTCCTCATCTGAGATCCGAGATGCTTTGAGAGACACGATTGATATTATTGTCGACGGTGTTAAAATGTGCCTGGAACGGACACCGCCGGAATTGAGCTCTGATCTTTTAGATCGTGGAATCATCTTAACCGGTGGTGGTGCACTGCTTGAAGGCTTTGACAAGCGCATGCGTCTAGAAGTCGATTTGCCAGTAAATGTGGCAGAACATCCATTACTCTCGATTGTACAAGGAACTGGAAAAGTTCTTGATAGCATTGAAAAATTTGAGGACGTTCTTTATTAATCCTCCTTGCAGTAGGATAGGTTAAACTGTGGCAACATCAGTATCACCAATTTCACGATACAAATCTTTAGTCAATCTGATACTTGCTATCGTCTTAGCGTTGACAATCATTGCCTCCAATCACACCCAGCCCATAAAACAATTGAGAAACATAGTGCTGGAAACTGCCGCTTACCTTTATGTTCCCATTCAGTGGGTGGACATTCTGTTTACCATCGAAAAAGATTACCATAAGCTTCAACAGGACTATATAAAGTCACAGCTTGAATTGAATAAATTCAAGACCCTTTCTCGTGAAAACCAACGTTTAAGAAGTATGTTGGGCTTTAAAGGGGAGAAAAGTTTCACTGTTGTACCTGCTAATGTGCTCTCTGATGTGGGCGGCAATACAATGAACAGTCTCACTATTGATCAAGGCTCAACAGATGGCGTACAATTATTGTCAGGAGTTGTTGATGCTCAAGCTCAATT
>JAUVDF010000058.1 GCA_030595455.1 Fidelibacterota bacterium
TATGGTAAGCGTACTGAAGTAATTAATTATCGTGTTCAGAATCGTGCCGGTAAAGGCATTATTACCATCAAAACCACACCTAAGGTGGGTCAGATGGTTTCTTTACTTGAAGTTGTGGACAATGATGATCTGATGATCATCACCAGCCGTGGGGTTCTCATTCGCCAGCCCGTTGCGTCTATTCGCAGTATTGGTCGAAATACCCAGGGCGTCAAACTCATCCGCTTGGATGATGGAGACTCCATTGCAGCTGTTACTCGGGTACAGGAGGAGAAAGACCCTGAAGAGTCCAGTCCTACTGATTCAGAGGTAGCAGGTGGTGAACAGGAAGGCATTTTTGATGAGAAGGATGCAGCACCAGAAAGTTAATGGTGAGGTTGCTCTGTGAGCACCTCTTCGTTTAAACAACGGCTTGACCAGGTTTTGGAACAAGTAGCTTCGGCTGCTGACCGGGCTGGTCGAGCCGTTGATGATATCACCTTAATTGGTGTCAGTAAGCGCAAGCCAATCGAAGATATGCAAGCAGCCTACGATGCTGGATTACGTCATTTTGGCGAGAATCGTGCGCAGGAAGTACGTGACAAGTTTCCCGCTTTTTCTCCTGAAGATATCATCAGACATTTCATCGGACATTTACAAAGTAATAAGGTGAAGTATCTCCCGGGACGGGTAGATATTATTCACACGATTGACTCAATCAAGATTGCTGATGCGATCGATCAGCGCTTTGGCTCCCAGGATTTAAAAATCCCCTGTTTGGTTGAAGTAAACATCTCTGGAGAGACCAGCAAAGAGGGGGTTGAGCCCGCACAGGCTATGGAGTTAGCTGCCTATTGTGCTGAAAAGCCCAACCTGGAGTTTAAAGGCTTGATGACTATTGGACCACTTACTGCTGACACCGCTAGAATCCGGCAAGCGTTTCGCGACATGAAGCTCTTAAATGATCAAATTGAGAGTCAGGTTAGTATCGCTGGTGGTCAAGCCCTGCTGTCCATGGGCATGTCTGGTGATTTTGAAATTGCCATTGAAGAAGGGGCTACTCATATCCGGGTCGGGACGGCTATTTTTGGAGCTAGAACTTATTAAGCAAAGGAACTGAGTATGGGACGTATAAGCCCTCAGGATATTCGCGAACATGAATTTAAACAATCTGCTCTAGGTTATAGCCGAGAACAGGTAAATCAGTTTCTAGACGAGGTTGCTGAAGAATTAGAGACTCTCATACGTGAAGCCAATGAAATTCATGGCCAGAACAAAGAGGTTAAGCTGGCTCTAGCCACCTACAAAAACGTGGAAGAAAGCCTTAAAGAAACCCTGGTTCTAGCCCAAAATACGGCTCAAGAAACTTTATCCAGTGCTCAAAACGAAGCAGATAATGTTCTACGTAAAGCGAACACTGAAAAAGACGCTCTTTTATTTTCAGCCAAAGAAGACCTTTCAGCAGTTCAAGTAGAAATCAAAAGTTTACTGGCAAAACGTGACTCGATTTTGATCAAACTAAGAGGCCTGCTGCAGACCAATATGGAACTACTGGATGTGGAGTTCTCTGATAATGCTGATGTCAGTGAATTAACGGCTGAGACTGAAGAGCTAAAAGCAGAACGCATTGTCGATTTTTCAAAGGCGGACCTGGTCATAGAGGATCTACCAAGTGATGATGAGGAACCAGAAATCATTTTTGACAATACCGAGGATTTCGAAGACAAGTGAGCACCACGCCCATCATTTTTTGTGCTGCTGAATTTGTAAAACCCTTAAAAACTGTTTTTCCGGCTGCTCGCATCCTAGCTTTTTCAATGCAGGCAGACCAGTGTCTGGCAGGTTTGGATGCTGCTGATATTTCAGACAATTCACAGGCCTGGATCCTATACCAGTCTTCGGGAAATAATTCAGAGAATATGCCGGTTGTAGACCATATCAACCTATCTACTGAGAACCCACTGAACGGACCGGCAGATCTTGACCTGGGTCCACGGTTTCCTGATATGTCTTCTGTTTATGATGACAAGGAAAATGCCGGAGTCATCGTTGTTTTAGGAAACGATAAAGATATGAACAATTTTAGTGAGTCCTGGTCACCGGTTACTGGTGGCGTTTGGGAAGCCATTGCCTTGAAACATCGCGGATATAATATTCGCGCCTGGTTAATCTCTGATCTTGAAAAATGGGTCAGTGAAGTACCATTCTTGAATTAGATTATTGATATATTTAACGACCTCAATAGGTCAAGTGGAGGAAGCATGCAAAAAAACAGTGTAAATAAAGCAATCATCGTCGGTCGTATGGGTCAAAAGCCCGAACTGAAGTATACGCCAGCGCAGACTGCTGTTACAAATATTACAATCGCAACCAATGAAACCCGTCGTGATGCCAGTGGTAATAATATTGACTCAACTGAATGGCATCGGGTTGTTGTCTTTGGCAAGACTGCTGAATTCGTAGCGAACTACCTGGACAAAGGCTCTCTAATCTATATAGATGGTCGTCTTCAGACTCGCTCCTGGGAAGATCGTGACGGTGTTAAAAAGTATACGACTGAAATTGTCGCTCTGACTGTTACCCCTCTTGGAAGTGGTGGTGGTTCACAGGGTGGTGGACGTAGCCAGGATAGCGGTGGTGGTTATAGTGCTGCACCTTCCGGTGGTTCTACCCCTGGTGGTGGTTCACAGGGTGGTAGCGATGATGACGAGCCTTTACCTTTTTAAGTAACACAATTCGATTTGATTATTCTATCAGGCGGGGATTTGAATCCCCGCTTGTTATTTTAGCGCCATGGCGATAAACACTTTTAATCCCTGCCCCCTCTGTTCAAATAAAAACGCCCAGCCTTTCCATCGGGACGCAGATCGTGATTACCTGAAATGCCCTAACTGCGATCTGGTTTTCGCCCACTCACGTCACTATCTAAGCCGTGAAGAAGAATTCAAGCGCTATGAGTTCCATGAAAATGATCCTGACGATCCAGCTTATCGCGCATTTTTAAACAAGCTATTTGAACCCATGGTCGAGCGTATTCCAGCTAACTCGGACGGATTAGACTTTGGGTCTGGTCCAGGCCCCCTGCTTAAGATTATGTTCGAAGAACAGGGACACGGGATGTCTGTCTATGATATCTACTACGCCCCTGAGACTATAGTCTTTGACAGAGAATATGATTTTATTACCAGCTCTGAGGTGGTAGAACACCTATACCAACCTATGGCTGAGCTTGATCGTCTATGGTCATGCCTTAAATCAGGTGGTTTTCTAGGCATTATGACCGGAATACGTAAGACAGACATTGACTTCCCAGCCTGGCACTATATCCGTGATGAGACCCACGTCATCTTTTTCTCACCTGCGACTTTTGAATGGCTGGCAAAGCTCTGGGGGGCTAATCTTGAGTTTGTGGGTAATACAGTCGCTATTTTCCAAAAAGCCCGCTAGAACCATTTTATGCACAAAGCGTGGATTAGAATCCTCGCCTTAATTGATCGCGCTTATATTCCCTACATGACACCCACAAAATATATTGATGTCTTCCCTTTTGCCCGGACAGTTGATGGTCTGAGATTCTTACTGTTGCGACGCGCTCTGGATAATAGCTATCCAGGAATCTGGCAACCGGTTGCTGGAAAAGTCAAAATTGGTGAGACTTCCTGGCAAGCTGCTTTACGTGAGCTCGAAGAAGAGACCAGCTTTACACCCCTAAACTTTTATGCTCTGGATCATGTCTCAACTTACTACCTCCATCAGAGTGACCAGCTGCTTCATGTCCCAGCCTTTATGGCAGAAGTTCAGCTGCGCCCACCAAGCCTTAACCACGAGCATGATGCGTTTCAGTGGTTAGCTCTAGAGGGAGCCCTGGACCTTGCATCATGGGAACCTTACCGGAAAGCCCTGGCTTCAATTCCAAAATTACTGGTCTCGTCGCCTGCCCTCGCTCTGGCTTCAATTCCACTAAAAAATTGAAAAATTTACATAAACTATTGATTTTTTTACTCAAAATGACCTTTTTGGCCCCTTTTTTTCCACAAGATACAGAAAGCGATTGTTTTAAAACCACAATATGTTGTGTCACTTAAAGCATTTTCTTAAGTATCTGCCATAAGTGCCTAAAAAACAGTTGTATTCTCTTGACAAGATTTTAAGACTCCACTAAATTCTAGACGAATGTGGTGCAGGACAGATAGATAACCACATTAAAACTGGAAGCGATGTTAAGTCGGAAGAGGCTGCGTATGAAGCACTACAGCTTACGGATACTGGTATTAGCTTTAACCTTAACGATTGTACAGTGTTCAATGTTTGGTGGTAAATCAACACCAGATGAAGAATCCTGGGAGGAGTCTGCTGCAACAGAAGACTCTGCGAGTCGTGCTGAGGTTGCCGGGGTAGATGAGAATACCTCAGATGAAACTGCCTGGCAAAGTGGTGAACAAGCTGATAACCTGATCTATAATTTGGATAAACTAAAAAGTACAGCTCCTGAAAATGGCGGGTCTGCTGATTTCGTTACTAGCGAAATCAACTATGAAGTTAAGCGCATGGCTGCCGAGCTGAAATATGTCAAAAAGAAATTGACTGAACTTCAAACTCAAAGTGAAGTTTGGACGAATCCCTTAAGCATATATAGTAAAGAAGTACATTTAGAGAATGGGACCAAGATTTTTGGTGACGTTGTCGATCAGGATAAGGAAAACATACAAATCAAGACCTTGATCGGTGTGCTTTCTGTCTCACGTGAACAAGTACTACGCATTGTGGACAACATACCTGCTGATCCAAGTGCCCCGGCTATTACTGAAGCTGAACAGAAGGCTGCTGCTGGTGGTGCACCCATGAATGTTCGCGGTGGCACTTCCATGGCTGGCACTCGTGATGTAAAAGGTGAGTCACAGCAAGGTAAGTACAACGGAAATGTTGTGCTCTCCGGAAGTATCAGAGAGCGTAAAGACCGTAGTGGAAATACAATTCTCTCTGGAGTAGTGAAAAATATTGGCGGTCGCCGAGCTGATTTCGTCAAAGTAAACTTTTTGTTCAGAATTAACTGGAGTGGTGACACGCGTGAATTGACTGCTTTTGTTAAAGGCTCGCACCATGTCTTTTCCAGTGGTGTAAATACTGATACTTCATTATTCCCTGGTGCTAGTGGTGAATTTGAATTGTATGTACCAAAATCATTTGGCTCCTTCATTGGCTACAGTTATTCCATTGACTGGGAAGAGCATGACATTTAAACATCCCATACAGACCATTATTATCCTGGCCTCCCTACTGGGGATGATTGCCTGTACTCCTAAAGAGCCTGCGACACCGGCTCCTACTATGGAACAGCTAAAGATGCAATCACAGGTAAAGGCCTTGGCAGCTGAAGTTGTTAAGCTACGTGAGTCACGCCTGGAGGTTGAACAACTTAAAGCCAGTATTGCAGCTATGGATACTCAGATTGCTATTTACCAGACCAAGCTGGATGAAAAGGCTGAAGAACCTAAAATTGAAGTTATAGCAGCTCCCCGAGATCCAGATATTATCAATCTCAGAGGCAACATATATGTCCTTATCAGAGAAATTGATTCTCTAAAGGTGGGCATGAGAAATCTTGAACAGTTGAATGATTCATTAGAAGTGCAAATTGAACAATTAGCAGTTCAGACCAATACTGTAATCAAACCAGTTCAAACAACGACACCCGCCATGCCAGCTCAAGAGCCAATGGCACTACCCATAAGTGAAACCCCTCTTTTAAGTGAAGAACCGGCAATGGCTTCAATGCCCAAAGCCCAGGGTTATACTTTTAACGCTGACTATCGCATGGCCTATAATGATGGCTTGAATAAATATTTTAATAATGAGTACCTTGAATCAATCCAGGATTTCAGAGTCCTGATTGAGCGTGAACCCCAAGGCGCCTATGCTGACAATGCTCAATATTGGATTGGTGAATGTTTCTACTCACTTGAAGATTTTGAATCTGCCATTTCTGAATTTAAAAAGGTTTTTGCTTTTCCGGAAAACAACAAAAGTGATCATGCTCTATTCAAAATAGCCATTAGCTACCAACAACTTGGTCGCTATTTAAAAGCACGTGAAACGATGAATCAGTTTATTCTAGACTATCCTGAAAGTGAACTGGTTTCTCAGGCACATAATTTTTTAAAGAATAAGCGCAAAAATTAAGGTCATGAAACAAGCTCTCATCACTCTATCCCTGATTATGCTGATAAGCACTTTTGCCTTCGGACAAACGGGTAGTGGTAATTTGTTTTATGATATTGGCTTGGTAATTGAGGACACGACTGGAACAGGTCAACCTCCACTGGACGCTAATACCTCCGAAATGACAGCAGAACAGCAGGTCCTGGAAGAAGAATTGAATCGTTATCAGCAAAAGCTTGCTGAAACCGAAATTCGTCTACGGTATCAGACTCAGGTTATTGATAG
>JAUVDF010000170.1 GCA_030595455.1 Fidelibacterota bacterium
ATGGCCGGTCCCCATGACCTACTGGGAAGTACTCGGAGTATCTTGAATCGAAGCACCTATGATATTCCGGCTTATCTAGCCTACATCGTAACCGCTTACAATGATATTTATGACTGGAACCGTCTAGATGAGATTTTCAGAGCCCCTTACGCTGAGAGAATACCAAGAATACTGAACGGAGATTACGATGGATCAGATATCAATGATTCACTTACTACGAATATCGATTCTCTGTTCACAGTTAATTTTAAGGTTTCTTTTTTAGCCGGTAGTGAAACTCAGGTTCAGAATGCCCTGGTTGACAATTCTCCATTGGGCTGGGGTCCGATTACCCCGGTCAGATTTTTCCACGGCACCAGTGACAGTACTGTATATTATGAAAATTCAGTTACCGCTTTTGAATCTCTAACGGACAATGGAGGTTTAAGCGTAAGTCTTGTGCCCCTTCAAGGAGCAAATCATGGATCGGCTGCGTTCCCAGCCTATTATCTGGCTTTAGAGTGGTTTGATAGTCTAAGGACAGCGAATTAAGCCATTGCTACAGCTTCGCTAAAACCCCAGTATTAACTTCAGTTACTTTCTCCGGGCCAAATAGGGTTTCCACTAATTTAAAGGAAAATTCCATGGCGCTGCCAGCTGCCTGTCCGGTTACTAGCAAATCTGCTGCCTGGACTCGTTCACCGGTGTGAACAGCCAATGTCATACGATCTGCCCAGGCTGGGTGAGAGGTGACTTGCTTACCTCCAGTAAGTCCTGCTTTTTCCAGCACAGCCGGTGCGGCACAGATGGCTGCAGAGATCTTATTGGCAGCTGCCTGGTTCTTTAGCAGTTGAATAACTCTTTCATCGTCCATGAGGTTAGGAGCCCCGGGAACACCACCTGGCAGGACTACCATGTCCCAGGTCTGATCAAGAACTTCATCGAGGACAGTATCGGCGATGACCTTTAGGCCATGAGACCCTTCAACGTTTCGTTTCTCCAGGGCTGCAACTGTTACCTCTGCTCCCGCTCGTCGTAGAATGTCGATGATTGTGATGGCTTCAATTTCTTCAAAGCCTGGTGCCAGGGGCACTAAGATTTGCTTCATTTTACCCTCCTATATACCTGGGGTTCTAAAAGCCTCCAGATAACGTGGTCTTTGATACTTTTTTGTTGAAGTGCGCTTATCTGCAGCCTTATACACATGGATCAATTTTGGCCGGTGTTTATCATCATATTCATAAGTCGTTCGCTTAAGGAGATTCATCTCCCGGTCGCTTTCTTCTTCAAGCAGCACTAATCCAAATTCATCAAAATCTCGCAGAATGAAAACATTTCGATCAGCATCCAGAATCTCTTCCCGTTCCCGGTAGTTTTTCACGGGATGATATGTATA
The DNA here is from genome assembly GCA_030595455.1 of Fidelibacterota bacterium. Lineage (GTDB taxonomy): Bacteria > Fidelibacterota > UBA8477 > UBA8477 > JABMPR01 > JABMPR01. Next base: position 1,376 of record JAUVDF010000170.1, read on the forward strand.
TCGATAAAAAGTCACCAACGAGTTGTCTGGCAGGTAATGCTCTTCGGTCATGATCTGAACTTGATCATTATAGATGGTCAGCCAATAATCTCTTAAGCTTTCATCATCGAGGTAAAAATTGCGGCGGGATTTATCCAATAAATGATTGTAGTCGTAGTAATATTCGGTGGTGCTTTCAATCTTATTTCCAGAGCCCCAGGTTTCCTCAAGGTATTGCTTACCCTGCTGATCATAACTGATAGTTAGCTTCTTATCTCTCGTCCGGGAACGGGTAAACCACTGCTCCTCTCGTTTGACAATGCGGCCATCTTCGTATTCCCAATCCCGAGTCATGCGAGGGGGACCCCCCTGGAAATATTCAGTTAGCTCATGCCCTTTGAGTTGATTAGCATTGGAATAGCGATAATAGCTTTTTTCAATTAGAGCCCTGTCATAAGTAAAGTGTTTTGCTGAAATAATTTGTTGCCGACGGTTACGCCTGACTTCGTAGTAATCACCTTTGAGCTGTTTCCGCTGAGTCGTAAACCCTTCAAAAGAGCGCGAATTAAGATCACCGGCTTTGTAATAGGAAAGTTTTCCTCGACTGCATCCGAAGAGGAGCAAAACCAGAAGCGCTGTGGTTAGATATTTGGTCATTACTTGGCGAAGAGGAAGAAATAGATAGCAGACTGTCGAGCATCATCCAGCTCAACACCTTCAGTTTCGGCAATTTCATCAGCAATATCATAGAGTTCATAGCGTGACTCTTTTGTTAGATCACGGTAGAAGGCTAATACCTGGGCAGAGGTCAGTTGATCAATTGTCAGTAAACGAGCCTGATCTAAGGATTTTCCCTCACGAACCAACTTCACAGCGACCAGATCTATCGAACGAGCGCTTATTTTATCAGGGACAAATGCTGCTCCGGCAATACCCTCAGCTGACTTCTTCTGCTTGGGGTTTGATTGTGCTTGTAGTTTTTTTGCCAAGGCATAGCGTTTTCTCGGGTCTTCCAGTTGTTTACTTAGCTCAATAATATCCTGAGTAATAGCATCAATCCGTGCTCGTGATGCAGCTTGTTTTCGGTGGAGGGCCTTCAAACGCTGCTTTTCACTTTGTGGTGATTTCTGACGAGGTTTGTCCAATTCAACATCAACTTTATTTGATTGGCTTTGTTCAGATTGCAGTTCAGTCAGCATTTTACTGAGTTCATCTACTTTGGCCTGGAGAACTTCAACTTCAGACTCACCTGTTTGCCCTTGTAAGAATATGGGTAGAACGAATATGATAATTAAAAACTTGGTAATGCTATTCCGTGGTGCGCTTGACATAATCCGAATCTCCTAATTGCTGAGCTGTCAAGTTAACCTATTACTTGAAGCCTAAAAAGGCTGAATTGTCTTGAATAGATTGTAGTGATCAGCTTAAAGTCAGCTAAAACTTTTCTCATACCAATATTTCAGATCACCATCATCAGCCTCAGACCTTACCAGCTTATAGCCATTCTTTTTCCCGAGCTTGATCATAGCGGGAAAGCGATCGTAGCTGGTAAAATAGATTTTTTTCATCCCAATATTTCTAGCGGAATCCTCCTGCCTGTCCAGTAAACGTTGCGCTATACCCTGTTGACGATAGTCAGGATGAACACCTCCGAGCCAGGAGAAGAAAGTGTCTGTCTCGGGAATTACATAGCCCAACTTAAAGCCTATAGCCTGTTCGCCATCGTAGGCCACTAGTAACAAGGGTCGCTTACTACTTACTCTATCAAGTCTTTCATCAGTAAGATTCTGATTCTGAAATATCATCAATTCCAGTTTTTTGATCAGATTCCTATCGAAAGCTACAGATTGAATGGTGATGGTTGGATTTATTTGGCCAATTCCTTTTGTTAAGTGTTGTTGGTATGAAAAAAGACTTACCCTGCCCGGTTTTCCATCTAAATTTAGACTTCAATGGCAAATAAACAAAAGACAAGAATTCTCAAGAATACGCATTGCTTGAACTGCGGTACTAAACTGGATACCCGGTTTTGCTC
>JAUVDF010000149.1 GCA_030595455.1 Fidelibacterota bacterium
GAAGGCAGGGTCCATTACCGTATAAGCATTTGCCATGGGATCAGTGTACAGGGCTTGATTATAGGTGTTATGGTAGCGGTTCGTAGACATGCCATCCCAAATGGCAGTGTCAGAGCCTAAGACCAAATAGACAGTACCGCCGGTCAATCCTATAGCGGGTAATAAGCCAAAAAATACTAGAGAATATAATTGCCTTAAATATTTCAAATCTGATCTCCTATGATAGTTGTTCAATTTACATATTTGGCACCTCCTATAGAATGATTAATCTCACTTATAAGCGTGATTCTTATTGATGCACTTTTCCGCATCAGTGTTGCCACCCAGGGCAACACACCTAGCGCTTACAGCATTACACTTCATTTTATATCTTATTGTTATTATTGATTATAGTAAGGATTCTTATTCTGGCACGCCAATTGAATTAGTTGAGTCCATTGACAATAAGCCTGATGGCAAAATAATGAAATCTCATCAGGCTCAACAAACCAAGGGAGAAACCCATGAAACTGAAATTATTAACCAGCTTAAGCGTATTAATGTTCTTCATGCTATTTAGCTGTGAAACAACTGAAGAAGGCGGAGTCATCATTAATAACGGCAGTGGTGGTCCTGTGACTGTCACCGTAGATGGTGAATCTTATGACCTGGATATTGATGATGTTCAAACCATCACCTGGGATTTTACAGATGATGAAGACATGGATATTGCCATAACAGCCGAAGGCATGTTCGTCATGGACTATTCCACTAGCAAATATATTTGGGGTGGTGAACTTATTGATACTGAGATTTGGGCCAATGCAACCGCTGTCCGTATTATCAACGCAACAGGTGCAAGTATCACTGAGGTTTATATTTCCCCTTATACTGCCACTACCTGGGGTACCAATATGATAGTCTCCACTATCGCAAATGGATCTCAAGACGATTTTACGGTTGAGGATGGCTCCTACGACTTGAAGATCGTTGATAGCAATGGTACGACTTACACTAAATCATGGTTGGATCTACCCTATTTCAGCAATGGTGTACTTCAGTCGATTACAATCGGTTCCTAGGGGGTAATAATGAAATATTTCACACAAGCAACCAGGCCAGTATTATCGGTTCTACTACTACTTTGGATCGCAATACCTCTAATGGCCGGCAGTCCTGGTGATGTCCAGTATATAGCAGTTCATTTTGGAAATCCTGAGTATAGCAAAGCTTTGGATCAAAGCCAGTATCCCGGAATTTCCTTTTATACTGCAACAGATGAAGTCTATCAGTATGTAGAAAAACAAAAACTGATGGGCAATCCTACAAACATGCCGGGATGGTACGGTAAACTTCCGGAGACCATGGGCTTTGGACCAAACTCGACACCGGATCGAAAAGGCATTCCACATCGTCGTGGTACTCTTTTAGTAGTTGATGCAACCGGTACCATATACTATCAACTTCCTGCATATTCACAAGGTGGAGATTCCCACTTTATGGGCACTAAAACAGCTGCCAAAAAAGTTGGTAAAGGTAAAAAAGCTAAAGCGCTCAAAGCTAAGAAATGTAAAACCCTTAAATCAACTCCAGTTGGTCAACTACAGCCTACAAAAGGGTCTAAAATTGATAAAAAGAAGACTGGTTTAGTCGGTTGGAAGCTACCTGATTATCAACTTCTTGATAACGATGGTCAAACTGTCAGTCTTGCTGATATCACTAAAGGTAAAAGCACTGTGCTCGTATTCTATACAATGAATGGTGGTCATATGAAGCGTGGCGACACGAAGGGTAAGATTGTTAAAGAATGGGATGAAGAGCCCATGACTTCCCTACAAACCGGTGAAGATATTGAGCAAGCCGTCACCACCGGCGTAATGCCCAAAAATGCAGCTGGCTTTTTGTTAAAAACAGCGGCTGCAGGCTATGTTGCTACCCAGTCGAACGATGGCCATGTGAAAGTCACTGGAATTCTTGATATGGCCAGAGACATTAAAGAAGAGTTAAAGCACTAAGACTGCTAAGGGGTATGACATGAGCAGAAATATTATCATTTTATTAGTGATTCTTACGCTTGGAACCATGCTGCTTGGTGCAGACAGGCCTATCAGAATAGAAACAAAAATGGGCGTACCAAATCTCCTGGGTGGATCAGTTGAATACGTTCTACCTGAGTTGGGGATTCCTATGGTCGACAATGCCCTGGCTCCTTTTGTAGACATCTCTGTTTTCAACATAGAACTGGACGCTACTTCCTCTTTCGGGTTCTCATACTTTGGATTTGGTGCTAAATACTACTTTGATCAGATTGCAACTGATCTTGGACTTCCAGATATGGTGAATGGATCTTATGCAGCGCTCGGTTTTGGTCGGATGGGTTTCAATTTTACTGATGATGCCTATTATGACTGGATTCGTGGCAGTGGCAGAGCAGAAGGATCATTTGGCGTAGGCCTGTTAGCAGTCTCCATGGGTAAACGCTGGATGCTGGGACCTTTAACTGGAACCTTCGAATTTGGCAAGACCCTCGGAGCCATGGATGATCAGTTTGAGATTGATGTCAAGTACGATGATGGTACAAGTGAAACTGACATGACCGATACCTCTGATATACCGGTCGGTACTGGCGTAATGCTAGCACTCACTATCGGACTCGCCTTCTAGCACTCAGTTTCTTCCTCTCTGAGTTAAAAAAAGCCTCGCTATTATAGCGGGGCTTTTTTTCTACCCTGCACGAGGACGGTAGTCAGACGATAGTTACCATTTATACTCTAAAACCGTTGAAACGGTTACTGATTAGTCAAGTTTTCACTTAATCACCTAACTAAAGTCAGGTGTTAACGAGAGAACCAAATATGTCCTACTCGCATGACCGTATTGGTAACCGTTTCAACGGTTTCTTGTATTCTGGAGATATCTTTGACCCACCAGCTCTAGTCTATGCTCTGATAGGAAAGTTGGAGGCCAATAAATATTTGACTATTCAGATTGATTGCGAAGCAGGGCACCACAATGACGACAAAACTTATCATACGGATTACTTATATCAGCCGAGCATACTTCACACTTACTGATTAATTTTCTTCCACAAACCGTACAATATTCTCCTTTTTCCAGGACATGCATGAATACGGCACACCCCGTGCAGATCTTGTAGGTTTGTTTTTTGTCAGGTTTAGCTGTCATTCTAATAGCTTACTATATCAATCCTCATGCCAGAATACAAATAATGCATAAATAGCTGTATGTATTGAGTTTAACAGCACCTGCTATTACAGCAGTTTGGCTTGATTGTTGCACATTCAGGCAACACTGATGCTAACCAAGGATACAATCCCCAAATTCGCCCTATATCTAGCCATTTCGCTCTGCTTTATGCTGATGTCACCTGCAGAATCGCATGCTGCCTGGCAGGTGCTTGAAAACCCACTGCCCAATCATTCGATTAGCATCATCGATGTTGTGAGTGACCAGGAAATCTGGCTTAAAGGCTCTGATGGGCATGTGTATTATTTGAGTGGTGCAAGCTGGACCCAAATTGATGCACCGGATGATCCCAGTCTGTATACTTTTTTCTATTCTCGAATCGGGACTAAACTTTTTGCTTCCGGTATATCCCGAACCACCTATGCGACCAACTACTACTCGTACTCCTGGCGTGGCTGGCAACAACTTGATTACCAATCATCTGTTCCTGTAAGAAATCTTATTTCAGATGAACAGGGTGGTTTATGGGCTTTCGGAGATTGGGGTACACTCCTGCACATGATCAATAATCGAATGTATGAGATAGAAACACCTATCCAACAGCATATCCGAACTGGCCACTATTCAGGTCCAGACTCATTGTGGTTAGGAAC
>JAUVDF010000081.1 GCA_030595455.1 Fidelibacterota bacterium
GCACCGGTCACGACCAGTGGGTTAATCTCCACTAATGAGACATCTGATGCAGTAAAGGCTTTCCACAGAGCAAACATAAATTTCAACCCCTGCTTGACTTGAACGCCTTCTAGGCCAAGAGCATAGGCTAATTTACGAGCTTGAAAGCTTTGGAGTCCAATACCGGGTTCAATCCATTCTTTAACAATCTTTTCCGGTGTCTCTGCCGCAACTTTCTCGATTTCCATGCCACCTTCAGTCGAAACCATAAAAACATATTTTCCACTCTGACGGTCAAGTACGATTCCCATGTAAAGTTCGCGGGCGATATCGATACCCTCTTCAATTAGCAGGCGCCCAACTTTTTTGCCAGCTGGTCCTGTTTGATGGGTGACTAAGGTTTTTCCCAGAATGTCCTGGGCATGTAGGGATACTTCATCCAGGCTTTTGGCGATTTTTACACCCCCAGCCTTTCCGCGGCCCCCTGCATGAATTTGAGCCTTGACTACAAAGATGTTTGAGTCAAGAGATTTGGCGACCTCCAAGGCTTCCTCTACAGAAAACGCGACCCCTCCTCTGGGAACGGGTACGTCGTATTTCCGAAAGATATCCTTTGCCTGATACTCATGAATATTCATGTACTACTTCCTTATTTTCAATAGTTACCCGAATTTCAATTTCGAGTGATTATAAAACTTTATAAATGTGTGATCATTTGGTAATGATCGTTCCTAAACTGCCACTAGCGTCTTGTTTGATACTGTCAATGCTGGTAATGATAACTTTTTCGCCACCGTTTTCCAGAAAACTGATACTGGCCTCAATTTTAGGACCCATGTTGCCTGCCGGAAAATGTCCTTCACGCAGGTATTGCTTTGCTTCAGCAAGTGTCAGCCTGGGAAGAAGCTGTTCATTTTCTTTACCAAAATTCAAAGCGACCTGATCCACATCAGTAAAAATGTATAAATACTCAGCCCCGATTTGGTTGCCTAAAAGTGCTGAAGCTCGATCCTTGTCAATAACAGCATCGATACCCTCCAGATTACCATCAATATCTCTGAAGGCGGGAACTCCGCCACCACCAACAGCGATCACAATATGTCCCAGTTCAATCAGTTGGTTAATGACACTCGCATTGATAATATCTCTGGGTTCAGGAGAAGGCACAACCCGTCTCCACAAGCCATTTTCAACCGGTTTGATATGCCAACCAAATTGCTTCGCTTTTGCTTTAGCTTCATCCTCAGGTAAAGCAGTCCCGATATATTTGGTAGGATTTTGAATTGAGGGGTCATCCTCTCTTACTCTAACCTGGGAGATCAAGGTCACAACATGACGTTTAATGCCTTCTTCTCTGAGTCGATTAATGAGAGATTGTTCGATCATGTAGCCCATGCCACCTTCAGTGTCAGCGACATTGATTCCCAAAGGCAAATAGAGCACTGAATCTGCCAGCTCTTCTGTACGAAGTGCAGCGTTACCAACCTGAGGTCCATTTCCATGGGTGATAACCGGAATAATATTCTGTTTTAATAGATCGATAACAGCATCCAGACTCTGTCTGGTCTGTTTGAACTGATTAGCTATTGAATCAACTTTGTCTGGCGGTGAAAGAGCATTTCCGCCTAGGGCCACAATTGCTTTCCGCAATATTTTCTCCTTAAACATTAACAGCAAAGTAATGTATTTGTGGCGGCTTGAAACTCAACCCAAAACAGTTTGCATTAGTGATTAATTTAAAGGGTTTATGGGGTGCACCCAGGGGCGTTAATCTTGAATGAGATCCTCTTCATCATCAGCGAAACGATAGTCAGGGATACCCTGATTAACCTTATAATTTTTAAAGGTGATACCAATGGATCCCTCCAGCCATTCGTCAGTCATATTCGCCTCAAAGTCTTGCATATCATTCCATTTCTGGCCGAGACGTTGGATGTTTTTGAAATCGGGGGGGAATTGCATTTGAATAGCTGTCGATTTAGGTAAGGATATGCCATTAATCTCTGTGTACTCGGATTTAAGACTGAAAAACTTGCGCTCATCATGGATGGCCCAGGCTTCATAAATACTACCAGTCACCTGATCGATATAAAAACCGATTTGTCCGGCTTGATTCATGAAGGTATCATCAAGGGCGATCTCAAATACTGGTTTACCATTTAAAGTGGTTTCAGCAACCGCTTTGAGCGATAAGGAATCCTTGAGGAAGGTAAAAAATGGCTGGATACCCTGTTTGGGTACAATCGCAAATCCCTTGACCTCTACTTTACTCATATCAGGGGCTTTATACAGATAATGAATTTTACGTGATGGCATCCGAAAGCCGGGGATATTTAATGAAAGCTTAATATCGACCTCATAATCTTCAATTTGCTCCCAGCTTTTTAGCATGAGTGTATACAATTCACTGTTGCTTGGTAAATCCTGCCCCGCAACGCTCAATTGGAGCAGTAACAAGACTAAGATTATCAATAAGTTTTTGATATGGGTCACGAAAGGATGTCCTTTCTACGGAAAATTATAAAGGCAATACCTAAGAACATAAATAGGTTGGCAACGATAAAACTAAAGCCCCTGAGCAGGTCAATCCAGGGGATTGGATCATAGAATACTTTCTCCCAGTTTGTGAAATAAGTTGTGAAAACATAGGGCTGAATATTTTTGAAAACTTCCAGAGGAATTGTCGAAATCATCAGTGAAAATATAATGATGGCCATGGTTCCTATTACAGGACCGATAGCATTTCTCACCATTGTAGAGAAAAAGATGGCAATGGCACTGACTAATGCCATGTTCATGAATGAGAATCCATAGGCGAGAATGAATCTTCTCATTGCATCCCCACCCTCTAAAATCAAAATTCCCTGGTGGAACACAAGCATGTCACCGCCACCGTGCCAGATCAGACCCAAGCCCAATGTTAGCAAACCAAAATAGAGCATAAAAATCAAGGTATAGATCATAGTCGCTAGCGTTTTAGAAATAAATATACTCAGACGGGAGATAGGGCGAGTTGCGTAGATTCTGAAGGTCCCGTTGGCTTGTTCTCCGGCAAAGATATCTCCACCGACGAGAGCGATTAAAAACGGTATATGGACATAAAAGAAATTCATGACGAAATAGGCCGCTGTGAATCCATTTGTTGGCGATCCCTCAACGAAGAACATCTCTGAGACAGCACTCTCGATCTGACCCTGGATATGCGTGGTTCCAAGGCCATATCCCCAGAGAATCAGCGGGATGATGATCGTGAAAAACACAAATCCAATATAGGATCGGATCAGTGAAAAGATTTTGTAAAGTTCGTTCTGAGTGAGTTTGAGTAGAATCATTTCTTATCCATAAGTGAAAGAAAAAACTTTTCTAGACGGTTACGTTGTGAAACTGAGAAAATATTGATATTCTTGGCTGACATGTCACGAATCAACTCTGGAATAGCTTGATGCTGAATCTCAATACTGATCGCATTTGCCAGCGGTTTGATATCAGATGCCAGTTTCGATTTTTCTAAATATTTTAAAGCGGATTCTGAATTTTCGACTTCCAGCTCGACCGAAACATCCTCCATATCCTGAAAGATGGTACTCATAGATCCTTGGGCGGCCAACTTGCCATTAAAAATGAGGGCAATGTCAGAACAGATTAACTCTACTTCATGCAGTAGGTGGGAGGAGAGAAAGATAGTGACATTCTGCTCCCTTGCGATCTTGAGAATAAAGTCCCGAATTTCATGCATCCCCTGGGGGTCCAGGCCTGTGGTAGGTTCATCAAGGACCAAAAGTTTGGGGTTGGGGAGCAGCGCCTGAGCAAGCCCCAGTCTTTGTTTCATGCCTTGCGAAAAGGTCTTCACTTTATCTTTGCGGCGCTCGTAAAGTCCTAGTAAATCCAATAGTCTATTAATTTGGTCTTCTTGATCATGGCCGGTAAGACGTCCCAGGATTTTCATATTCTGAAAAGCGCTTAAGTTTTTATAGAAATCAGCCCGGTCTACCAGGGTACTCATATGCTGACGAACTTTATGACCGCTGTGACTTGATTTGTCAAAGATAGTAAAATGACCAGCATCCGATTTGATCAGACCAGCGATAACCCGAATGAGGGTAGATTTACCGGCCCCATTAGGTCCTAGAAATCCAAAGATACTCCCTACTGGAACCTGCAGAGAGACGTTATCAAGAGCCTGGATCGTCTTAAATCGTTTAGACAGCCCGTGGCATTCAAGTGCGGCTGGTGAGTTACTCATAATAGGGAGAATCAACTCTCTTTGGGAAATTTGACAGGATGTACTCAGCCACCGCCGTTATAGAAAGGCTTGGGTTAACTCCCAGGTTGGCAGGAATCACTGAACCATCAACTATATACATATTTTTATAGCCATGCACTTCACCTTTAAAACTGCAAACCCCGTCTTGTTCCGACTCACTCATAATACAACCCCCCAGAATGTGGGCTGTTGATGAGACATTGAATAGGACTTCGGGCAGGACACTATAGGCATTTCCGTCCATCTTTTCGGCCATTTTCTCGGCAACCTGATTGGCGATTGGGATGTAGGTCGGAACCATATCTACCCCAGGCGCTTTGCTTGAGTTCATACTGGGTAGTCCCAGACGCCACCAACGCGGTTTATAATCAAATTTCATATAGTTTTCAACCGTCTGCATGACCAGTAGAATAGCAGTTCGATGTGCCCATTGAAAGGGATTGAGTGATTCCAGAAATTTCAAGGGATGTCGCAGGGCAGTTAACAGGAATCGTAATGGGCGGGGGAGCCGTCCACCACCACCCACGAGTAAAGTTGTAAGTAAAGCCATGGTATCGGAACCCTTGGGGTAGCGGACGACCTCAATGTGGGTATTCTTATCGGGATAGATACCCGAGGTGATCGCAATTTCCTTAGAATAATTTACATCTTTCTTTTTGGTTTTGACGCCAATCAGTGCTTCAGAATTGGTCCTGATCATATCTCCCAAGCGTGGTGATAAAGCTTGTAGGTCACCATTCTTCTTAGATTTCAAGAGCAACTTAACAGTGCCCATGACGCCGCCAGACAGAATCAGTCCTTTGGTCTTGAACGTTTTGACCGGGTGTCGAAAACCAGTGCTCTTGCGAGTTACAATTCTGTACTCGCTGCCCCGCTGAAGTATTTGGGTAACCTCAGTTTCTGGCAAGATATCAACGCCCAACTTCTCAGCAAGATAGAGATAGTTTTTATCCAGCGTATTTTTGCCATCATCACGACAACCAACCATACAGGCACCACAGAGTGTGCATCCTGTTCGCTCCGGTCCTGCTCCGTCAAAATACGGATCTGGGACTGGATTTCCCGATTCCTCATAAAACACACCGACATCATTAATATGGAAGGTGTCTTTGCCGGTAAGTTCCTTGCCAACCTCAGCCAGCATTTCATCAGTAGGCGAGAGTGTGGGGCTGGGAGTTGCCCCCAGCATTTTCTGGGCAGTCACATAATGGGGAGAGAGAGTCTCTTTCCAGTTGCCAGGACCCCATTCCGGTTTTTCAAATACCTCATCGGGAGGGACTAACAAATTATTTGCGTAGACCAGACTACCGCCACCCACGCCGGCTCCATGCAAGATGAAGACGTGCTTCAATAGCGTCATGCACTGGATACCATAAAATTTTAGTTGGGGTAGCCAGAAATATTTGCGGAAATTCCAATTGGTTTTGGCAAAGTCTTGCGGTCGGTAGCGCTTGCCTTTTTCAATAACGGCAACCTTGTAACCTTTTTCAGCCAGGCGAAGGGCGGATACAGCTCCACCAAACCCCGATCCA
>JAUVDF010000085.1 GCA_030595455.1 Fidelibacterota bacterium
ATGTCTAAAATTCTAGTTACTGGTGGTGCCGGATATATAGGGAGCCATACTGTCCTTGAATTACTTGAAAATGGTGATCAGGTGGTAGTGGTTGATAATCTTTCAAATAGTAGTCGTGAATCACTTAAGCGTGTTGAAGCTTTAACCGGCAAGCAACTTGATTTTTATCAAGTTGATCTTTTGAATAAAACTGATCTCATGCAAGTATTTAAAGAACATGTCATCGATGCGGTGATCCATTTTGCAGGATTGAAAGCCGTTGGTGAGTCAGTTACTATTCCGCTCAATTATTACCAAAATAATTTGACGGGTACACTCAATCTCTTGGAAGTCATGAACCAGTATAATGTAAAAAGACTGGTGTTTTCATCATCTGCTACCGTTTATGGTGATCCAGCTACAGTTCCCATTACCGAGGATTTTCCGACATCGGCGACCAATCCATATGGGCGATCTAAACTGATCATCGAAGAAATGTTACGTGATTTATATATTTCAGATGATGGATGGGATATTGCCTTGTTACGTTACTTCAATCCAGTTGGCGCTCATAAAAGTGGACGCATTGGTGAAGACCCAAATGGTATCCCCAATAATTTAATGCCCTACATCTCGCAAGTGGCGGTTGGCAAGTTGGAGAGACTACCGGTTTATGGAGATGATTATAACACTCCTGATGGAACAGGAGTTCGGGACTACATCCACGTCGTTGATCTGGCCTGGGGTCATATAAAAGCGCTGGAACATCTGGCTACTGCTCCGGGCTTGGAAACTATTAATCTTGGAACAGGTAGTGGTTTCAGTGTTTTGGAGTTGTTAAAAGCCTTTGAAAAAGCTTCTGGTAAACCAGTCGCTTATCAAATTGTTGAACGGCGTCCCGGTGATATTGCCCAATGTTTTGCCAATACTCAGAAAGCCTTTGACATTCTTGGTTGGAAAGCTGAACGAGGGGTTGAAGAGATGTGTAGTGATGCCTGGCGCTGGCAATCTAACAACCCTAAAGGTTATTCTGATTAGCTTGCAAATACCAGCCAGCTAAGCCCTACCACTAGACCGATAAACAGGTTTATCCCTTTAACTTTTAAGAAATCAGTTCTGCTGAAGGCCAGCAGAGGCAGCATGCCGTGTCCATCCTGAACAATGGAGCTGACCAGCAAAGTACCTAAAGGTATCAATCCCTTGGAGAATAAAGTTACAAATAGCAAGTGAGGTCCTGAAGAGGGTACGATCCCAAGCAGTGCGGAAAAAATGGTGACTTGCACTTTACTTTCTTTAATCACGGTGGCTAGATCCAGTTGCTCATTAACAAAATGAATTGCCAGGAGAGCTGCAAATGTCCAGGCAAACAAGGTCGGTAGATGTTCTTTAGTTACATGCTGCCACAAATGGTCATGGATAAAATGTTTGGAGCTGCTAGCAACAATCCAGATACCGATCAAGCCTATTAATAAGAAAGTGATGCGTTTCCAGTTCCATACTTGAGGTCCAAGATACCCGGTTGTCAACAAAGCGATAAATATCAATAAGCCCAGAAATAGCAGGATTCGCGCCCGCTCATTCCATGAACTCCAAAAAGTTTGCCAATCCGGCAGCCATGCCATGGCATCAGAATCGTGGAGGAGCATCTTATCACAGCGGTTTTCAGATCTGTGTTCCAGACCTGTTTTAAATATACGATCAACCAGCCAACCACTGATTAGCGCGATAATGAATAGTAAGAGAGTAATCAATAGAGCCTTATCTGGAAATAGTGCAAACATGACAAAGGCTTCATCACCGCTGGTCGCAATCATTGTGGCTGCTATTGCGCCCAGGGAAAACATTCTGTGGCTATATAAGGTTACAGCGGCAAATGCACCAAGACAGCCTGGCAGGATTCCCAACAAGCCAGCCCAGATATATTGCATCCACCCTCTCTGGCGACAGAAATAGGCTTCCCACTTCCCCCTGGATATCACATTTAAATACTCTACTAACAGCATCATCACAAAAACGAAAAAACTGATACTGAGAGCGTGTTTCAGGGTTGGAAGAAGGGCACTCATTAGACACTCTGTATAATTTTATGGGCTAGAATCATCATCAGCTCCTTTGATGCATGGATAGGCTAATCTGTTACAAATAATATATGCTAAAAAGCAGACATACCAGGTATTGCTTTTCCTTCAGTCGCGGAATATTATCAACGACTTGAAATATTTGAAGCATAGAGGAAGCACATGTCACAAAACTTAGTCATCGTCGAATCACCATCCAAAGCGGGTACTATTCGCAAATATTTGGGGGATGAGTATCAAGTTCTTTCCACTGTAGGTCATATTCGTGATCTGCCCAGAACCCAGTTAGGTGTGGATATAAAGAATGATTTTAAACCACTCTATGTTACTATTCCAGCCAAGAAAAAGAATGTTACTGCACTTCGGGAAGCTGCCAAAAAAGCCAGCACCATCTTCGTCGCAACTGATCCTGACCGTGAAGGAGAGGCTATTGGTTGGCATGTAACTCAAATCCTGAAAAACCTTAATAAGCCAATTCATCGTGTCATGTTTTATGAGATCACCAAAAGTGGTGTGCTAGAGGGCATGCGTAATGCTACTGACCTCGATATGAATTTGGTGAATGCCCAGCAGGCCAGGCGCAATATTGATCGGCTAGTAGGGTTTAAAGTCAGTCCATTCCTTTGGCGGGTCTTGTATTCTGGCTTAAGTGCCGGTCGCGTTCAGTCTGTAGCTCTGCGGCTGATTTGCGAGAGGCAGGAGGAAATTGACAGGTTTGAGCCCCAGGAATACTGGACAATCAAAACCGAGGTTGAGACTGATCGGAAACAAGCATTTGAAGCAGAATTGCAGAAGGTTGATGGTAAAAAGGCTGACATTAATAATGAAATGACAGCAATGGATATTCGTCACGAGCTGAAGGATGAAAATTTTATAATATCCAGTGTAGAAAAAAAACAAGTTCGTCGTAGCCCAAGAGCGCCGTTCACTACCAGTACCTTGCAACAGGCAGCTTTTCAAAAACTCGGATTTACAACTAAGCGAACCATGACTCTGGCTCAACAACTCTATGAAGGTGTAACACTGCAGGATGGCGAGACGACGGGTTTAATTACATATATGCGTACGGACTCTACCAGAGTAGCTAGCTCAGCAATCGACACGGTCAGAGAACATGTTAAAGCTACCCTTGGGACAAAATATTTACCGGCCAAAGGACGTCAGTTTGGCAAAACTAAAGCTAATGTTCAGGATGCTCACGAGGCTATTCGACCAGCTGATCCTGCATTGCACCCCGACCTGGTTAAAGGATCCCTCACGGCTCCACAGGCCAAACTATATGATTTGATCTGGCGTCGCTTTACGGCTTCTCAAATGGCAGTGGCTGTTTTTGATCAATCTGCAGTTACTATTAAGGCCGGAACAAGATTTGACTTACGTGCTTCAGGATCAGACCTGGTCTTTGATGGTTATCGTAAAGTGTATTTTGAGAATGCAGAAGAAAAAGAGAGTCATATCCCTGCTGATCTGAAAGAAGCGGAAAAACTTCAATTATTACAGGTTGATGCAGACCAGCATTTTACAAAACCTCCAGCACTCTACACTGAGAGTAGTCTGGTAAAAGTGCTTGATAAGGAAGGTATTGGTCGTCCCTCTACCTACGCCAACATTATTTCAGTTGTCCAGGCTAGAAACTACGTAAGCTCAGAAAAACGCAAATTGTTTCCAACTGATTTAGGTATCATAACCAACAAAATACTCGTAGAGAATTTTTCAGAATTGGTGAATAAAACCTTTACCAGGGAAATGGAAGATCACTTAGATAAAGTTGAGCAGGGTAAGCTTACCTATCTGGACATCATGAAAGATTTCTGGTCTCATCTGGAGCGGTGGCTGGCTGAATCCTCTAAATCATATAGTGAAATTAAAAAGTCACTCCAGCAGGAGACAGAAGAGGCTTGTGAAAAATGTGGTAAACCCATGGTCATTAAATGGGGCAAGAATGGTCAATTCATGGCTTGCTCAGGTTTTCCTGCTTGTCGCAATGCTCGACCTCTGGATACACCTGCACCAGTAGAGGGAGAAGAAGTTAAGGATTATGGGAAATGCGAGAAGTGTGAATCTCCACTTATCCTCAGAGATGGTCGCTATGGTAAATTCTATGCCTGCTCTGCTTATCCTAAATGTAAATTCACTAAGCCCTTTCATATATTGATGCCCTGTCCGAAACCGGACTGTAAGGGAGAGATTTCCCCACGGCGTTCACGGAAAGGAAGAGTCTTCTATGGGTGTACCAAGTACCCTGACTGTGATTTTGTCAGTTGGGATCCACCGATTGCCCATAAATGTCCCTCATGTGAAAACCCCTATATGGTTGCTAAATCAACCAAGAAAAAGGGTGACTATGCCTTATGCCCAAATTGTAAGCATGAGGAAGCTGTTAATGAAACTGAAGCCCCAGAAAATTCTGAAGTGAGAGAGTAAAATGGCACGTTTAGAAAGTTTTGATAAACTGGTATCCCTGGCAAAACGTCGGGGGTTTGTTTTTCAATCTAGTGAAATCTATGGTGGTATCAATGCCTGCTATGATTATGGCCCCCTTGGTGTTGAGCTAAAACGCAATGTGAAACAAATGTGGTGGAATGCCATGACCCGGCAGTATGACAATATTGTGGGTCTAGATGCGGCTATTCTAATGCATCCCAAGGTTTGGGAGGCCAGTGGTCATATTGAAGGTTTCAGTGATCCATTAGTAGATTGTAAGGCATGTAAAACTCGCTTTAGAGAAGATACGCTTTCTAAAGAAGCCATGGAATCTCATGAGTGTCCGGATTGTGGTGGAGAGCTGACAGAGTCCAGACAATTTAACCTTATGTTTAAAACCCAAATGGGTGCTGTTGAAGACACTGCCTCTACTATTTATCTTCGACCTGAGACTGCCCAGGGAATATTTGTTAATTTCCCCAACGTAGTGGATACCTCACGGCAGCAGATTCCTTTTGGAATTGCCCAGATTGGAAAAGCATTCCGAAATGAGATCACCCCTGGTAATTTTATTTTTCGTACCCGTGAATTCGAACAGATGGAGATGCAGTTTTTTGTCAAACCGGATGAAGCGGATGAGTGGTTTAAAACCTGGATGGAGCGACGTAAGGAATTTTATGATACGATTGGGATTAGTCAGGAAAATCTACGGTTTGAGGAACATGGACCGGATGAGCTGGCCCATTACGCCTTAGCTGCATATGATATAGAATATAAATTCCCTATTGGTTGGAGTGAGTTAGAAGGAATCCATAATCGCTCTGATTTCGATCTCCGTCAACATGAGAAATTCTCAGGTAAGAGTATGGGCTACAGAGATCCCCAGACCAATGAGAAGTACACCCCCTTTATTATTGAGACCTCAGCGGGTTGTGATCGAACAACCCTGGCCATTTTATGTGAGGCCTATGAAGAAGAAACACTTGAAGATGGTTCAGTTCGTACGGTGATGCACTTTCACCCCAGAGTAGCACCGATCAAGGTCGCTATTTTACCTCTGGTGAAAAAAGGTGGGCTTAAAGAATATGCTGAGGATCTTAAAGATCAGCTTAAGAGTCATTTTAATGTTTTCTATGACGAGAAGGGTGCAATTGGCCGTCGATATCGACGTATGGATGAAGCTGGGACTCCTTATTGTGTCACGGTGG
>JAUVDF010000101.1 GCA_030595455.1 Fidelibacterota bacterium
CGGATCATTATCCAGGAAAATATCATGGATGAGTTCGTTGAAAGACTTCTCAAAGCCTATAAACAGGTCAAAATTGGTAACCCGCTAACTGATGGTACGCTGATGGGACCTCTGGTCAATGCTGCTGCAGTTGAAGATTATTTACAGGCAATGAAAGAAGTTCATGCAACGGGTGGCAAAGTTCTAACCGGTGGTAACGCTTTGACTGACATGCCTGGCTTTTTTGTCGAGCCGACAGTGGTTGTTGGTGAGAATCAGTGGGAAATCATTCAGAAGGAAACGTTTGCACCAATTCTGTACATCATTCCTTTTAAAACCATCGATGAGGCCATTGAGCTGCATAATGATGTTCCTCAGGGACTATCCTCTTCAATCTTTACAATGAATATGCAGCATGCTGAGCAATTCCTGTCACATATCGGTTCTGATTGTGGTATCGCCAATGTCAATATTGGAACATCTGGAGCAGAAATTGGTGGTGCTTTTGGTGGCGAAAAGGAAACTGGTGGTGGTCGTGAGTCAGGTTCTGATGCCTGGAAAGCCTATATGCGTCAGCAGACCAATACAATTAATTGGAGTAAGGAACTACCGCTGGCACAGGGTATTTCCTTCGATATAGAATAAATACACAGAAGGTGGTTCCCCAGGGGTCCTAAATGAGCGCCGGTAAATTATATATTGTCTCCACACCAATTGGTAATCTTGGCGATTTCACTTTTCGTGCTGTAGAGACACTCAAGACTGTTAGTCTGGTTGCTGCTGAAGATACGCGAGTCTCAGGGGTGCTCTTGAAGCACTATGAGATTCAAACATCCATGTTTTCCTACCATGATCATAATAAGGAACACGCTACTCCTGGATTGTTGCGAAAACTGGAACATGGTGATGATATAGCCCTGATCACAGATGCAGGTACACCACTGGTCAGTGACCCGGGGTTTTATCTGGTCAGAGCAGCCATTGCAGAGGGTATTGAAATTATTCCCATCCCTGGAGCCTCTGCCATGTTGGCTGGTTTAGTGGCTGCGGGATTGCCATCAGACCGATTCACCTTTGAGGGCTTTCTGCCTCGTAAGAAGGGTAGACAGACACGTTTGAAATTCTTAGCTGAGGATCCCAGGACCTTGATTATTTATGAATCGCCTCACCGGATTGTAAAAACCCTCAGGGATCTTGCTGAGCATATGGGTGACAGGCCGGTTGTAATTGCGCGTGAGATTACCAAACGATATGAGGAATTTATCAGAGGTAGTATTTCAGATGTTAGGGAACAGTTGGACACTCGCAGCATAAAAGGTGAAGTAGTTATTATGGTTGGAGGGAATAAATGATGACAGATGATAAAGTGTTTGAGTATGCCCGGGATGATTTTAATTATCCCCGCTTTGCCCAGAATTTATTAAAAAAAGCCCTTAATTATGCAATCACCAAGGTTCAAGAAAGCGATCTTGATGCTGGTGGATTAAGCAAATTACGGTTTGGGTTCGAAGGGCTCGCAGTATTGACTTTACTATTTGGAGCCTATTTTATCACAGCGATATTTGTGGCTGTGTGGCTTTTTCTCGATCAAGTCCATCTACATCTCTTTGTAGATCGTAGTGTCCCGAGTAGCCGGTTTAAGCATTTTATTGAAGAGACCCCCCTGTTATTAGCGCTGGCTGTTCATATGTGGCTTGAAGGGCACTTTATGACTGGTTTAGCTGCTTTAATAGGCGTTTCCGGACTCTATCTGCTTACCAATTTGCAGATGAAATATGATCTCATGGCGATTAATATCCCCAGACTGTATTTTCTCAGGTGGGATCGGATGGGCATTATCTTTCTATTTTCGCTCTTGGCGGCCTGGCCAGGGGATCGAGCCTATTTATTTGTGATTTTACTTGCCTGGTTTATGGCAGCATTGACATATTATGACTATCTATGGATTCTAATTCAATTGGCTAAAACGAAGAAATGAAATCACCTAGACCATTATTTGTAAGTTTTGAGGGGATTGACGGATCTGGTAAATCGACCCAGTGCCAGATGCTCTACCATGAACTCCTTGATCGGGGATATATAGTGCACCTGTTTAGAGAACCGGGTGGAACCAGTATTTCTGAAAAGATTAGAGATATCCTGCTTGATAAAGAGCATACTGAAATGACTCCTATAACTGAGATGTTACTGTATTTCGCCAGTCGTAACCAGTTGATTACGGAAAGAGTCTCACCAGCTTTAAGTCGCGGTGAAATTGTCCTTTTAGATCGATTTGTTGATAGTACGATTGCCTATCAGGGCTATGGTCGCGATCTTCCACTCGAGAGTATTCATAAAGTGGCCGAGGTTGCCATCGGTGATGTTCGTCCCAACCTGACAATTCTAGTCGATACTCCTTTGGAGACAGCCGAAAACAGAATGGATAATCGTGAGTTAGATCGTCTGGAAGCTGAAAATGCCGAGTTTAAACAGAGAACTAGAAATGGTTACCTCGTATTAGCAGCAGCAGAACCTGATCGCTTTCTTGTGCTTGATGGTCAGGAAAGTATTGACGTATTAAAACAAAGAGTCATTGCCCGTATAGATCAACTCCTAGAGCCAGTATCCTAAAGTGAAAGACCGACGTAATTATCTGATAATTCTGGTATTAGCATTTCTATTTGCTGGAGTTTCCCTTTATACCCAATCGCATGCAGAACGAGTTGCTGGAGAAGCAGCCATCAAAAAGGTTTATCAGACTATTCTGGACCGGTATGTGGCTGAAATTGATCCTGAAAAATTGTCTGATGCTGCTATTGATGGCATGTTACGAGAACTGGATCCCTATTCACAACATATTATGGATGGTAATTCACATCGCTTAGATGATATAACTAAGGGTGAATATGGGGGTGTTGGAATCCACCTTGGGCGGATGAATGACTCACTTATTGTTATTGCACCCATGGATGGAACACCAGCTCACCAGCAGGGTATTCAGGCTGGCGATCGTATTATAAAAATTGATTCAGTTTGGACTCGAGAACTTAATCTCAATGAGGCCTCCCGACTCGTTCGCGGGAAACAAGGTTCTTTATTGACGCTGCTGATAAAACGCGAGGGTGAATACGAACCGATAGCCTTTGAGTTGGAACGCAAAATAATTAAAGTTCCGGACATTGCTTATTCTGGTCTTTTAGATGCTGGTACAGGATATGTAAAGTTGTCTAATTTCACCCGGTATTCTGCTGAAGATTTAGAGCAAGCTATCCGTAAGCTGAACAAGACCAACCTAAAGTCACTTATTATTGATCTACGCGGGAATCCAGGCGGTTTACTCAGTGCTGCTCTCATGAGTGCTGACCTCTTTATTGACAACGGGCTACTATTACTTGAAACCAGGGGACGGGTGAATCAGTCAAACAAAAAATACCATGCCCGCCGTCCTCCGATTGTAGACCCAAGTATACCAGTAGCGCTGTTAGTTAACGGTGGCTCGGCTTCTGCCTCAGAAATATTATCAGGTATTTTGCAAGATTATGATCGTGGAGTAGTCATTGGTGAATCTACCTATGGAAAGGGTCTCGTACAAACTGTCACGCGCTTAACTCCTGGGACACGCTTAAAACTAACGACCGCAAAGTACTATCTACCGAGTGGGCGTTTGATCCAAAAAAGGGATATTGCGACTGATATTATCTATGATGATCAGCTTGAAGCCCAGCAGGATGTTTATTACTCAGATAACAATCGTCAATTTGGGGCCGGAGGGGGCGTCATGCCTGATGTGGAGGTCGATGAACTTGACCTGAGCTCCCTTGAACGAAATTTGTGGCGGAAGCGACTCTTTTTCAAATACGCACTTAATTATGTCCAGACCCATCCAGGACTCACTTTGCCCATGCATTTTGAGGAAAGTCAGGTTGATAGTTTTTACAATTGGATGGTGTCCAGCAATCAGTTCCCGAAAACAGGTCTTTACAGATGGATTGAATCAGCAGACAAACTGGTTGACTCGACCAGCATTGTATTCTCTGAGATGGAAAATATTCGTGCTGAACTCAAGGAACTTGAAATAACTCGGCAAAAAGAAGAGGTTGAAGTGAATAGACTACAGCTATTAAGTGGTCTGGAAACTGAGGTCGCTAGTGTTATTGGTGGCTTCGGAGCTAGAGTTGCAGCCTCACTCAATCATGATCCAGTAGTCCAAAGAGCGATTGAGTTATTGGAATCGAATAAGGATGTAAATGAGATTCTGGCAGGGAATCCTGCATCCCTCGTCGAATAAATAGCTAGAGCAATTTATGCATAGCGGTTAACAAGTCTATGCGGCGGTAGGGTTTTGTTATAAAATCATCACAACCTACTTCAACACATCTCTCTTTATCAGAAGTAAAAGCGTGGGCGGTTAAGGCAATGATCGGTATCGATTTTAAAAGCTCTTCTGTTCTTACATACCGAGCTAAATCCAAACCATCCTCATTCCCTCTAAGCGACAGGTCAAGTAGTATTAATTGTACAGCGTTAGCTTCTAACTGAGATTTTGCCTCTGCAACTGATTCAGCGAAATATAGTTCGAAATCCTTTTGTAGCGTAAGGTCAGCCAGCTTTTGGGAGTTAGGATCATCCTCTACAACCAGAATAACTGGTTTGCTGCCTGGGCTAGCGTTCGTATTATTCCTGGCAGCTACTCCACGCATGTTGGTGCCAGTTTTAATAACAGGAATATCTGCACTGATCGGGAATGTTATCGTAAAAGTACTTCCTTGGTCTTGCTCACTAACTAATTGAATATCGCTCTTAATCATTCTAAGGTAGCGATGCGATAGAGCCAAGCCCAGACCAACACCTTGAAAGTGTTTCGTATAACCAGTACTCTCTTGTGAAAATGCATCAAACATCTGTTTCTGGTACTCATCGGACATACCAATTCCAGTGTCTTTGATTGTTACCTGAACTGATATATCGGAACACTCCACATCAATTTTAACGTAACCTGAATTGGTATATTTAATCGCATTATCAATCAGATTTGAAAGCGCCTGGGTCGCACAATACTCATCTGC
>JAUVDF010000070.1 GCA_030595455.1 Fidelibacterota bacterium
CGGTATATCGGTAAACTACCATTATGAATTTGGCTGGTCATCACAAGCCTGGCTATTACTTCCAGGTGATCCCAAGGGCTGGGAAGCTTTCTCAGGTAAAGCTGGGACTATTGAGACTGGTGGCCGGGTAACTATTCCCAATGAGCATGGGCAAATTGGTGTAAGTACCCATTGTAGAATTGCAGATGTTTCTGCCCTTTACCCTGATGACCCGGACCTCTATGAGGGACGCATTGGTCTGGATGGTTTCTGGGATATTGGGATTGGACTATGGGTAGAGTCTGTCTATAAGCGACAGGAATTGAGTACTAATCCATTGTTAGAACAGTTTCAAGCTACACTTGGAGCTGACTATACGATTTGGGTTGGTAATGGAATCCACATCATGGCTGAGCATATGCTAGTCAGCTCTTGGAACAGCCCTCTGATAGAGGATCAAACTGCCCACCTCAGTACCGCTATGTTAAGCTTCTCCCCCACGATGTTTGACCAGGTCAGCCTGCTCTTGCTTATGAACTGGGAAAGTGACACGCCGCTAGCCTATCTCAGCTGGGGCCAGACTTATGATAATTTCCGCTTCTCAGTTGCATCATTTTATTCAGAAGTAACTGATACACCCAATAATGATCCGTCAACGGGTTCCAGTTTTGACGGAAAGGGCCTACAATTAACAGTGGTTTATAACCACTAATCGATATTTCAAACAGGAGACGAAAATGACTGCAGCAAAACTGATCCACACCCACGACCTCGTTAAAACATATCCCGTGGCTGATCGTGAGTTTATTGCTTTAAAAAACGTCAATATTGACATCGGCAAAGGTGAATTTGCCGGACTGGTTGGACCCAGTGGTTCAGGGAAAACGACCCTCTTGAATGTTATTGGATCGCTTGATATTCCAACTAGCGGCTCTGTTTCGGTCCTGGATCACAATATTGGTGCACTTTCCCATAAGCAGGCTGCTAAGCTTAGGAATCATCACATAGGGTTTATCTTTCAGACCTATAATCTACTCCCTGTTTATACTGTTTTTGAGAATGTTGAATTCCCACTGCTCTTGCTGGGAAAGGGCACTGAGGAGCGCAAGAAAATGGTTATGGATGCTTTGGATTGGCTTGGTCTGACCGAAAAAGCGGAGATGCGTCCTGCTCAGTTATCAGGTGGTGAATCTCAACGGGTAGCCATCGCCAGAGCCATGGTTAAAAAACCGGCCTTAATATTAGCAGATGAACCAACGGCCAACCTGGATGCAAAAAATTCTCATCATATACTGAAAACCATGGAAAAGCTAAATGCCGAATTAGAGACAACCTTCCTGTTTGCAACTCATGATGAGAAAGTAATGCAATATATGAAGCGGATCATCTCTCTGGAAGATGGAGAAGTAGTTAAAGACGAAACGAAATAGGAGGATAAAATCATGGTCATCCTCAAATTAGCATATCGAAA
Source organism: Fidelibacterota bacterium (assembly GCA_030595455.1). GTDB lineage: Bacteria > Fidelibacterota > UBA8477 > UBA8477 > JABMPR01 > JABMPR01. The sequence continues at coordinate 1,451 of JAUVDF010000070.1, forward strand.
TTTAAAAGGAGCAGGCATACGCACGTGGCTGAACGTTTTTGTCCTTTCACTGGCTTTCCTGTCCATTATTTATTTGAAAGGGATGTACAACGGAATGCAGGATCAAAGTATCCGTATTTCTGAAGATACAGACCTTGGGAGTGGACAATATTGGTGTGAAGTATACGATCCTTATGATCCCTTATCTCTCCCAGATGCACATAGTATAATTCCAGAGGTTTTCGACCCACTTATCAATGCCGGTGTAATGACACCTGTCATGCTTTATCAGGGTGCTATATACCCGGATAATCGACTGAAGAATGTCATGTTACGGGGTGTGGATCCCTCGCAGGGAGTCATGAATCTTCCCACTGCTGAATTGGTTGTAGAATCCAATGGCTTCCTACCCATTATGCTGGGTCATCGCATGGCAAAAAGCATTAATGTCACAGTAGGAGATGTTTTCACCTTACAATGGCGTGATGGGAATGGTACCTATGACGCGCGAGATGCCCAGGTTGTCTACGTCATGTCGACCCAAAACGCGACAATTGACATTGGAAGTGTTTATGTGAATCTGGCCTTACTTCAGGATATTACACGTCTTGAGAATGAAGCCACCATGCTGGTGGTTGACAAATATTATTCAGGCGAATTACCAGAGTCCACCTGGAAATACCAAAGTCTTTTTGCACTTACAAAAAGTATAAGAGAAATGGTTGAGATGAAAAGTGCGGGAGGTAGTATTATGTATGGTGTGTTGATGGCCCTTGCGCTTCTAGCTGTTTTTGATACACAAGTTCTGTCTATCTGGAGACGTCGCCAGGAAATGGGGACCCTTATGGCCCTGGGCATGACGCGCACCACCTTGATCAAGCTCTTTACTCTGGAAGGTGCCATGTATGGTTTTTTTGCTGCCGTTCTGGCTACCCTTTATGGTGGACCGCTGCTTTACCTCAATTCCATAAAAGGCTTAACCATACCCATGGATATGGACAATTTCGGCATAGTTTTGCCCCAAACCCTGTTTCCGGCGTACTCTGTCGGTTTAATAGTCGGGACTATTATCATTGTTCTAATTACAGTCACCATAACCAGCTTTATCCCTGTTCGTAAACTGGCCAAGCTGAAACCAACTGATGCGCTACGGGGGAAAATGTCATGATCAAATTCCTGCTTATTGGTATTTTACGAGATCGTTCACGTAGTCTCTTTCCCATTCTTACCGTATTAATTGGAACGGCTCTGACCGTTACCATGACGGGGTACATGGGTGGTGTCGTGCCAGATATGATCCAATTGAGCTCCCATCTTGATGCGGGACATGTGAAGCTCATGTCCCAGAGTTTCTATGAAAACCGTCACCAGATGCCTTTGGACCTGGCTTTGGATGATGCAGACGGCTTAATTGAAACACTGGATGCTCAATTTCCAGATATGATGTGGAAAGCTCGCACCCGTTTCGGTGGTTTATTGGATATCCCGGATGAAAACGGAGAAACTCGCGCCCAAACAACAGTAAGTGCTCTGGCAGCTGACCTGATCAGTCCCAACAGCACGGAGCTGGATTATCTCAATCTTCGGGAATCTGTTGTGGAAGGTGCTTTGCCACAGGATCCATTTGATGTCCTTATTGCTCAAGCTATGGCGAAGTCCTATGCTATCAATGTGGGTGATCAGGTGACAATGATGACATCTACAGTCAACGGTTCCATGTCATTTCAGAATTTCAGAGTTGCTGGTATGGTTGTATTTGGTATTGCTGCTCTGGATAAAGGCGGGGCTATAATTACAGACATCGAAGGTGCCCGCATAGCTCTCGACATGAATGGTGGGAGTACCGAGATTCTAGGATTCTTTAAAGATGATGAATATAACGGTGAGCGAGCGCTGGTCGTATCAGATTGGGTCAATAACAACTTAAAAGATGTCAATGATCCCTATACCCCTATTGCCTTACGTTTTGAAGACTCCAATGAATTTGGGGCGATGATGCAGTACATGGGTTCCTTTATGTTTATTATCTCAGCTGTTTTTATTCTGATCATGTTTATTGTTTTATGGAACTCAGGACTGATGAATGGTCTTCGCCGTTACGGTGAAATGGGATTACGCTTAGCCGTAGGTGAAGAGAAGGGACATATTTATCGAACCTTACTGCTAGAATCTTCGCTAATTGGGATCATTGGAACGATCTTTGGAACAGCCATTGGGTTAATTGGGGTCTGGATGCTTCAAGAGTACGGGATTGATCTGGGCAACATGACCGCTAACACAGGCGATGGTATTTATTATCCAAATGTCATCAGAGGCAAGATCACCCCGGCCTGCTTCTATATTGGATTCGTCCCAGGACTCATAGCGCCATTTCTAGGTTCGCTAGTGTCAGGACGTGGAATTTATAAGCGACAGACAGCTTCATTATTCAAGGAATTAGAAACATGATAAAAAACAGACTATTCATATTGATTATTTTCGTATTGTTCGCATACCTCCCCTTACCTGTTTTGGCTCAGGATTGGCCAGATGGACTTGAGGTTATGAAACGTATTGATCAAAACATGGTCTCTGAGAATCAGGTAGTTGAATCGACTATGATCGTTCATGGTCGCCGTAGTAGTCGGACCATCACCTCTCGAGGCTACATGATCAGCGATGAAAAATCATTCAGTGAGTACTTATCACCCCCCCGTGAGAAGGGCACCAAAATGTTAAGATTGGATGATAAGCTCTGGATTTATTCTCCTGGGACGAACCGGGTGATCCAGATTGCTGGCCACATGTTACGGCAGTCAGTCATGGGATCAGATTTATCCTACGAAGACGTTACCGAAGCTCAAGAGCTGGAAGAAGCCTATGATTGTACGGTGATCGCTGAAGAAACAGTTGGAGATCGCCCCACTCTAGTTGTAGAGCTAATCGCCAAACGAGATGATATTGCCTATGCCAAACGGAAAGTCTGGGTGGATTCACAACGCTGGATCGCTCTGAAAGAAGAGCGTTATGCCCGAAGTGGCAAACTCTTAAAAACCACGGAAATCACTGAAGTATTTAAGGTGGAAGGTCGTTGGTATCCTAAACACATGCTCTTCAAAGATGTTCTCAAAAAAGGCAAGGGGACGGAGTTCATTATCGACTCCATCAAATTTGACCAGAATATTCCGGAGCATCTGTTTACAAAAGCGGCGCTGAGAAAGTAATACCACGGTTTAGGACTGTATCATGGTTGTTCTCAAATTAGCCCTGTTGAATTTGAAGGGTGCGGGTCTTCGCACTTGGCTCAATGTCTTTATCCTATCTCTGGCATTTTTTGCCATTGTGTATCTGAAGGGAATGTACAACGGAATGGAGATGCAGATTCTTCGGATTTCTGAGGACACGAATTATGGCAGTGGTCAATTTTGGTGTGAGACTTACGACCCTTATGACCCACTTACATTGCCAGAGGCTCATGGGAAAATACCAGAAGCATTCACGCCACTTCGTGAAGCGGGCTTATTAACGCCGGTGATGCTCTATCAGGGTGCGATTTACCCTGATAATCGAATGAAGAATGTCATTTTCCGCGGAGTGGAGCCTGAACAGAATGTCATGAGTATTCCAAGTTCAGAACTGGGAATAGAGACTGATGAATATATCCCAGTGATGTTGGGTCATCGAATGGCCAAGAGCATCAATGTAAAAGTAGGAGATGTTTTTACCATGCAATGGCGTGATGGGAACGGAGCCTACGACGCCAGGGATGCCAGGATCGAGCATATCATGACGACTGAGAACTCGACCCTCGATATTGGAAACATCTGGTTAGATCTGGCATTGCTGCAGAAAATTACGCGCTTGGAGAATGAGGCGACCATGATTGTGGTGGACAAATCATACTCAGGTGAGTTGCCGGAATCACGCTGGACATATATGAGCCTGTCAGCTCTGACAAAAGACTTTCGCGATATGATGGAGATGGAGAAAGCTGGGGGTGCAATCATGTATGGTGTCGTCTTCGCCCTGGCTCTCCTTGCCGTTTTTGATACACAGGTTCTCTCCATCTGGCGACGCAGGCAAGAAATGGGAACGCTCATGGCACTTGGAATGACCCGCACAACCCTTATTAAACTCTTTACTCTGGAGGGGGGATTGCATGGATTCTTTGCTGTTGTGTTAGCCTCACTGTGGGGTGCTCCCATCATGTACTTGAGCGACACGAAGGGCTATACGATGCCCATGGATGTTGACAACTTTGGAATGGTGCTCCCGCAGACGCTCTATCCAGAATACTCAGTTGGACTCATCCTTGGAACGATCATCGTTGTTCTAATTACAGTGACATTTACCAGCTATATCCCAGTTCGAAAATTGGCCAAGCTGAAACCAACAGATGCACTGAGGGGCAAGATATCATGATTAGGTCTACAGTGGGTGCAGCCGAACACGGCAATGAGAGTGTGGCACCATCCCATTTGTATTTTCTCGAAGTCAGGTTATTTTTTTAGGCAAAGCATTATTTGACTACAAGAGGTCCATTTTGAAGATTCTGTGTACTTATGCGCTCGTCAT